>NZ_JBWXNG010000019.1:0-138344 GCF_056627435.1 Pseudomonas sp. 2 | reverse complement strand
AAATGGGTCAGGCGACAGAGATGTATCGCCAGTTCCTCCTTCGCGAATAAATTCGCTCCTACAGGGGATCGTCGATATCAATAAGATCTGCGATTGATCACAACTTCGCCGGCACCTCGCGCCACTGCCCCTGGTCCAGCCCCTCGATTGTCCAGTCACCAATGCGCACCCGCACCAGCCGCAACGTCGGCAAACCCACCGCCGCGGTCATCCGCCGCACCTGACGGTTGCGTCCTTCCTTGATGATCAGTTCGAGCCAGCTGGTGGGCACGCTCTTGCGAAAACGAACCGGCGGGTTGCGCGGCCAGAGCTCAGGCTCGTCAAGCTGCCGGGCCTGTGCAGGCAAGGTCGGGCCGTCGTTCAACTCCACGCCGTCGCGCAGTTTCTGCAGTTGCTCTTCGGTCGGCTCACCCTCGACCTGCACCCAGTAGGTCTTCGCCAGCTTGTGCTTGGGGTCGGCGATGCGCGCCTGCAATTGTCCGTCGTTGGTCAGCAACAGCAGGCCTTCACTGTCGCGGTCCAGGCGACCGGCCGGGTAGATGCCGGGGATCTCGATGAAGTCCTTGAGCGTCGCCCGCCCTTCTCCATCGCTGAACTGGGTCAGCACATCGAACGGCTTGTTGAACAGGATCAACCGCGGCTCGGCAGGCGGGGCCTTGGCGATGCGACGAGGGCCGCCGGAATTGTTCGGAGCGGGTCGGCGGGAAACGGGGCGTTGTGGACGGGGCATATCGGCTCGAACTGATTTTGAAAGACGGCACAAACAGAAAGGGCCACTTTAGTGGCCCTTTCGTCAAACGCCTAGCGGAATGGCGGTTCGTCGAAGCTGCGCAGTTTGCGCGAGTGCAGCGAGTTGAGCTGCGTGCGCATCAGATCCACCGCCGCGATGCCGATTTTCAGGTGCTGGGTCACGGCGCGCTCGTAGAAGGCGTTGGCCGAACCTGGCAGCTTTATTTCGCTGTGCAGCGGTTTGTCCGAGACACACAGCAAGGTGCCGTATGGCACCCGCAGGCGATAACCTTGCGCTGCGATGGTGCCGCTTTCCATGTCCACAGCCACGGCGCGGGACAGGTTGATCAGCGGCCGCTCCTGGGCCCAGCGCAGTTCCCAGTTGCGGTCGTCGTAGGTCAGCACGGTGCCGGTGCGCAGGCGTTTTTTCAGGTCGTCGCCACGCTCGCCGGTGATCTGCGCCGCCGATTCCTGCAGCGCCAGTTGCACCTCGGCCAGCGCCGGGATCGGAATGTTCGGCGGCAGCACGCGGTCAAGAATGCCGTCGCGGCGCATGTAAGCGTGGGCCAGCACGTAGTCGCCGATGGTCTGCGACTGACGCAGGCCGCCGCAGTGGCCGATCATCAGCCAGCAATGCGGACGCAGCACGGCCAGGTGGTCGGTGATGTTCTTGGCGTTGGATGGGCCGACGCCGATGTTGACCAGGGTCACGCCGTGGCCGTCTTCGGCGATCAGGTGATAGGCCGGCATCTGGTAGCGGTGCCAGACCACGCTGGAAACGATGGCCTGCGCCTCGCCGTGATCCATGCTCTTGTCGACCACCACGTTGCCCGGCAGGACCATCTTCACGAAGCGCGGATCGTCGCGCAGTTTTTCCAGGCCATGGACGATGAACTGGTCGACGTAGCGATGGTAGTTGGTCAGAAGAATCCAAGGCTGCACATGGCGCCAGTCGCTGCCGGTGTAATGCACCAGGCGGCGCAGGGAGAAATCGACTCGGGCGGCGTCGAACAGCGCCAGTGGCAGCGGGTCGGTATTGGCCCAGTCGTAGAGGCCGTCGGCAATGCCATCGGTGGCGGCGGACAGGTCGGTGCTGGGGAATACGCGAGCCAGGGTCGCGGCAGTGACACCGGTGCCAGCCAGCTCGTCGCCCTGCTCGACCACGTACGGATAAGGAATGTTCTGCTCGCTGACACCCACTTGCACCGTCACGGTGAAGTCATTCATCAGCGGCACGAGCTGTTCGATCAGGTATTTGCGGAAGGCCGCCGGGTGGGTCACGGTGACGCTGTAAGTGCCCGGCAGTTGCACCTTGGCGTAAGCGCGCGTGGTCAACGGCACTTCGCCCTGGCAGTGATAGGTCAGACGCAATTCGGGGTAGCGGAACAGCAGACGCTCGGCGGCGTCGGGTTCAACGCGGTCTTTCAGATAACGCTTGAGCGCCTGGCTCAAGGCGCTGGTTGCACGTGCGTGCAGCTCGGCAAGACGGTCAACGGCCTGCTCGGCGGTTTCTACTACGACAAAGGCTTCATTCACGATGTGCATCCTTCTGATCTTGCAAGGCTCCATCTTGCCTGCAACGCAGATGGAAGGCACGAAATGAGTAGCGGCGAATACGATCTGTCTACCCCTCCGCATCCCCTGTGGGAGTGAGCTTGCTCACGAAAGGAGCATGACATCCACAGCATTTTCGAAGCCTGTGCATCAGTCTTCGTGAGCAAGCTCACTCCCACAGTCTGATCCGGGGTCGTCAGGTGAGCTGCGGCGAAGAGCGTGCCACCAATGCCTCGACATCCACCCCACGCGGCAAGGCGCCGTACACGCGGCCGGGCTGCTCGATGCGGCCGGCAATAAAGCCGTCGCTGACCGCCGAATTGCCTGCCTCAAGCAGCAACCTGGCCTGCAGTCCCACCGCGATGTCCTCGGTCAGTTGCCGGGCGCGGTACTGGATGTCGCCGGTGTCCTTGAACGCGACCTTCAATCGCTCGATGTGCGCGGCCAGGCGCTTGTCGCCGTGACCATCACCCAACTCGTCAAACAAGGCGTCGAGCACACCGGGCTCCTTGGACAACGCCCGTAACACATCCAGACACTGCACATTGCCCGAGCCTTCCCAAGTCGAATTGACCGGCGCTTCCCGGTACAGCCGCGGCAGGATGGTGTCCTCGACATAGCCCGCGCCGCCCATGCATTCGGCGGCCTCGTTGATCATGGCCGGGGCGCGTTTGCAGATCCAGTACTTGCCCACCGCCGTCACCAGCCGGGCGAAACGCGCCTCGTGGGCATCGTCCAGCCGCTCCAGCGCGCGGCCCATGCGCAGGCTCAAGGCCAGCGCCGCTTCGCTTTCCAGCGCAAGGTCGGCCAACACGTTTTGCATCAAAGGCTGCTGGCTGAGCACACGTCCGCCCACACTCCGGTGGGCACAATGATGCGCCGCCTGGGTCAGCGCCTGACGCATCAGGGCGCTGGAGCCGGTCATGCAGTCGAAACGGGTCATGGCCACCATTTCGATGATGGTCGGCACACCGCGCCCCTCCTCGCCCACCATCCACGCCAGCGCGCCACGAAACTCCACTTCGCTGGAAGCGTTGCTCCAGTTGCCCAGTTTGTTCTTCAAGCGCTGTATGTAGAACTCGTTGCGGGTGTCATCCGGGCGATGGCGCGGCAGCAGGAAACAGGTCAGGCCCTTGTCGGTCTGCGCCAAGGTCAGGAAGGCATCGCACATCGGTGCCGAGCAGAACCACTTGTGGCCCACCAGCTCATACGCCTGGCCCGGCCCCGGCTGGCCAACCGGCCAGGCGCGGGTGGTGTTGGCCCGCACATCGGTGCCGCCCTGTTTCTCGGTCATGGCCATGCCGATGGTGGCACCGGCCTTGTGGGCGATACCGACGTTGCGCGGGTCATATTGGGTGGCAAGGATTTTCGGCAGCCAGACCTCGGCCAGATCCGGCTGCAGCCGCAGCGCCGGCACGCTGGCGAAGGTCATGGTCAACGGGCAACCGCTGCCGGCCTCGGCCTGGCTGTGCAGGTAACTCATGGCGGCGCGGGCGACATGGGCGCCTTCACGGGGGTCGGTCCAGGGCAGCGAGGGAATGCCGTGCTCGATCGCCGTTTGCATCAACTGGTGATAGGCCGGGTGAAACTCCACCAGATCGATCCGGTGCCCGTAACGATCATGGCTGGCGAACACCGGCTTGTTCTGGTTGGCGAGAAAACCCGCTTCCATCAACGGCCCGCCGGCCAGCGCGCCATAGGCATCGATGCGCGACTGCGCCCAGCCGGCACCGAAGCGCTGTGACCACTCCTGCAAGGGCAGGTCGATGCGATACAGGTTGGTGCCGTCCAGCGACGGCGGCTGGTTGGTGACTTCGTGAGTCTCGGCGAACTGATGCAGGTTCATGAGGCGGCTCCGGTCAGCATTGCGCAAATAATGACCAGTGAAGCACGCACCCCGAACCTGAAAAAGTGCCGTAGGCGACTAAATGACGGCGGTTTTGCCCTCTTTTGCCTGAAGGACATCCAGGCTCAATCTGAACTGGCTGCCCGCGCCGGGCTCGGACTGATGGCTCAGACGCCCTCCCTGCAGCTCGATCAACTGCCGGCAAATCGCCAGGCCAATGCCCAGACCGCCGTACTCGCGGGTCATCGAACCGTCGACCTGATAGAAATTGGCGTACAGGGTTTCTTCATCCAGCCGGTTGAAACCGATGCCGGTGTCGATCACGTCCACCAGCAGCCGAACATGCTGGGCGTCGGTGCACTGGCCGTTGACGCGGATTCTGATCGAGCCGTGCTTGGTGAACTTGATCGCGTTGTCGATCAGGCAATCCAAGCACTGGCGCAGCTTCAGCGCGTCGCCTTCAAGGCTATCCGGCAGGTCGTCGGCCACTTCGACGCTCAGGCTCAAGCCCTTGCAGCGGGCCAGCGGTTCGAAGGTACTGCGCGCCTGGAACAGCAGGTTGCGCAGGCTGAACATTTCGGTCTGGTAGGTGATGCGCCCGGCCTGCAACTCGGTGAGGGTCAGGATGCCGTTGACGATGCCCATCATGTTCTGCGCCGAGTCGGCAGCGGTCTGGCGATACAGCGCGATCTCTTCCTCGCCGCCCTCCATCTGCATCAGTTCCAGCGAGCCAATCACGCCGTTCATCGGCGTGCGCAGTTCGTGGGTCAGGGTGGCGAGGAATTCGTCCTTGAGCCGGTTACTGACGGCCAACTGCTGGTTGAGCTTTTCCAGGTCCCGAGCCGAGTCTTCCATGATCTGCGCCTGCCGCTCGCGCATGGCATTGATGCGGTCGGCCAGTGCCAGCGACAGCAGCGCCACCTCGACCACCGAGCCGATCTGGCTGGCGTACATGGTCCAGAAGGTATTGGGCAAATGGCCTAGCAGCATGGTCGCGTTGACGATGCCGCCGATCAGAAACGCCGACCAGCCGAAGATGAAATAACGCGCAACGCGCCGCCCCTTGAGCCAGGCGATGACGCCGATCAGCAGAATGACCGGCGTGAAGATCAGCACCAGCGCGGTGACCAGGCGCAAGGCGACGCCGTAATCCATGGTCAGCGACAGCACCATGATCAGCGCCGCGCAGGCCATCATCAGCAGCAATGGCGCATCCAGCCAACGCCCCAGGCGCGGGGTCTGCAGGAATTTGCGGGCGAACTGGCTGGCGAACAGGATCGCTGCGGCGATCAGGAAGGTGGTCGAGGTGTTGGCCCACCATGGGTTGTCGGGCCACAGGTATTCGATTCCCGCGCCGTTGACCGACACCTGATACAGCCCGAAACAGGTGATGTAGAGGATGTAATACAGGTAGCTGGTGTCGCGCACGCTCAGGTAAATGAACAGGTTGTAGACCAGCATCACCGCCAGCACGCCGTAGATCATGCCCAGGATATACAACCGCGACGGCTGTTCTTCTATATAGGCATGGCTGGCCCAGAGGTTGAGCGGCGCCTGCACCGAACCGTGGCTGGCCACGCGCACGTAGGCGGTCTTGGTTTCGTGGGGTTGCAGATTGAGGTCGAACAGGTAGTTGTTCTGGCGGATCTGCCGGCTCTCGAACGGCAGCATGTCGCCGGTCTGCCAGGTCAGGCTCGGTGCCGCAGACTCGCTGGCCAGATACAGATCGACATGATCCATCGGCGGATAGGCCAACTCCAGTAACCAGTCCGACGAGGCCACCGGATTTTTCGGCCGGTAGGTCAGTTGCACCTTGAGCCAGAATGCCGAGCGCGAATAGCCCGCGTTCAGCGTCGCGGCGTCCAGCGCGCGAAACTTCGCCGCGCCTTCGGCTGACGCGACTTGTTCGATGGTGGCTTCGCCGGTCGGGTCTTCGAAGACTTGGGTCGCACGGCCCAGGGCCAGGGTGCGGGTGTTCTCGTCGAACTCCACGGCGCTGGCGAGCAGCGGCAACAATGCCAGCAGCAGGGTCAGTAGAAGGCGCATGCAACACCGCCCGCATTATTCTGGGCGGCGTGGTGAATCCCCCGGTCCATTGGCAACGACATGTGAATCCGGGCCGACAGCTGGGCCCACTGACTGAACGGGCAACGCACTTGCATTCACTCTTGTTGGGAGGGACAGACGAAAGCTGACCAACAGCATAACTTTTGATAGCCAGATGACACCATCTTAATCGTCACACGCCAAGCTTTCCTTAGCCTTTCAAGACGACCGGCACCGACATTCCTACGAACGGCGTGCCAGAGCGGCGGGCGGCAGATGGACGAAAAATCTGCCGTCGACCAGCGGCCCGGCAAAAACTTTAGTGGTAAGCTCGCGCACCATGAATATCTATAGCTCCCGCCCCGTTGTCCTCTGTCTCTCCGGCCACGACCCCAGTGGCGGCGCCGGCTTGCAGGCAGATATCGAAGCCCTGCTCGCCCAGGGTTGCCACGCCGCTCCCGCAGTCACCGCGCTGACCGTGCAAGACACCGTGAACGTCACTGACTTCCGCGTGCTGGATCGCGAGTGGGTACTGGCCCAGGCCAATGCCGTGCTCAATGACTCGCAGGTCGCTGCGGTCAAGCTGGGCATGCTCGGTTCGCTGGAGATGGTCGACACCGTCGTCGAACTGCTCACCGCCCACCCGCATCTGCCGATGGTCTGCGACCCGGTGCTGCGCGCCGGTGGCGGCGGACGGCTGGGCAAGGATGAAGTCGGCTATGCCATGCGCGAGCGCTTGCTGCCGCTGGCGACCATTGCCACGCCGAACCTGCCCGAAGCACGGATTCTCGCCGAGCTGCCAGAAGGCACGGCCGATGAATGCGCGGAAAAACTGCTGCCCTACTGCGAGCATCTGCTGATCACCGGCGGCCATGGCGATGAACAGGAAGTGCACAACCGCCTGTACGTCCGCAACGGCGAGTCGCACACCTTCACCTGTCAGCGCCTGCCGGGCAGCTATCACGGTTCCGGCTGCACGCTGGCCAGCGCCCTGGCCGGTCGCCTGGCCCTCGGGCAGGACGTCATCAGCGCCGTGCAAACCGCGCTGGACTACACTTGGCGCACCCTGCGCGACGCTGAACAACTGGGCCAAGGCCAGTTCGTACCCCGTCGCCTGCCGCTGGATTTCTGCTCGTAGCAGCTGATTCGAACGCCACGAAAAGAGGCACCCCTGATGAAATTGCGTGGCCTGTACGCCGTAACCGACAGCCAACTGTTGGCCGGCAAGTTTCTCTCTTATGTCGAAGCGGCGCTCGATGGCGGCGTGACCCTGCTGCAATACCGCGACAAGTCCGGTGACGAAGCCCGCCGCCTGCGCGAGGCGTCGGAGCTGCTCAAGTTGTGCGAGCGCTACAAGACGCAGTTGATCATCAACGATGACGCGGAAATCGCCGCGCGTCTGGGCGTTGGCGTGCACCTGGGCCAGTCCGACGGCTCGCTGCCCGACGCCCGCGCCCTGCTCGGCCACAAGGCCATCGTCGGCGCCACCTGCCATGCGCAGATCGAGCTGGCGCAAAAGGCCAAGGCCGATGGCGCCACCTACGTCGCCTTCGGCCGCTTCTTCAACTCCAACACCAAGCCCGGCGCGCCGGCCTGCAGCCTTGAAATGCTGGCCGAGGCCCGCAAGCGCATTCAATTGCCGATTGCGGTGATCGGCGGCGTGACCCTGGAAAACGCAGCGCCCCTGGTGGCCCACGGCGCCGACCTGCTGGCCGTGGTGCACGGCCTGTTCGGCGCCGAGAGCGCGCAGGACGTCACCCGTCGCGCCCGCGCCTTCAACGCCTTGTTCAAACCGGCCTGACCCGTTGCGGGCCGCAACACCTTTTTTCGATTCAAACAGAGACCTTCATCATGTCCCGTTCTGAAACCCTTTTCGCCAACGCCCAGAAACACATTCCCGGTGGCGTCAACTCGCCGGTCCGCGCCTTCAAGAGCGTGGGCGGCACCCCGCTGTTCTTCAAACACGCTGCCGGCGCCTACGTCACCGACGAAGACGACAAGCGCTATGTGGATTACGTCGGCTCCTGGGGCCCGATGATTCTCGGCCATAGCCATCCGGACGTACTGGATGCCGTGCGCAAGCAGCTGGAACACGGCCTGTCCTACGGCGCGCCGACCGCCATGGAAACCGAGATGGCCGACCTGGTCTGCTCCATCGTGCCGTCCATGGAGATGGTGCGCATGGTCAGCTCCGGCACCGAGGCGACCATGAGCGCGATCCGTCTGGCCCGCGGTTACACCGGCCGTGACAGCATCATCAAGTTCGAAGGCTGCTACCACGGCCACTCCGACAGCCTGCTGGTCAAGGCCGGCTCCGGCGCGCTGACCCTGGGCGTGCCAAGCTCGCCGGGCGTACCGGCGGCGTTCGCCAAACACACCCTGACCCTGCCGTTCAACGACATCGAAGCGGTCAAGGCGATGCTCGCCGACGTTGGCCAGGAAGTGGCCTGCATCATCGTCGAGCCAGTGGCCGGCAACATGAACTGCGTACCGCCTGCACCGGGCTTCCTGCAAGGCCTGCGTGAAGAGTGCGACAAGCACGGCGTGGTGCTGATTTTCGACGAAGTGATGACCGGTTTCCGCGTGGCACTGGGCGGCGCGCAGGCATACTACGGCGTCAAGCCGGACCTGAGCACCTTCGGCAAGATCATCGGCGGCGGCATGCCGGTGGGCTGCTTCGGCGGCAAGCGCGAGATCATGTCGCACATCGCGCCGCTGGGGCCGGTGTACCAGGCCGGCACCCTGTCGGGTAACCCGCTGGCGATGGCAGCAGGCCTGACCACCCTGCGCCTGATCAGCCGCCCGGGCTTCCATGACGAACTGAGTGCCTACACCACGCGCATGCTCGAAGGCCTGCAACAGCGCGCCGACGCAGCCGGCATCCCGTTCGTGACCACCCAGGCGGGCGGCATGTTCGGCCTGTACTTCACCAACGCGAAACAAATCGTCACCTTCCAGGACGTGATGAGCAGCGATGCCGAACGCTTCAAGCGCTTCTTCCACCTCATGCTCGAAGGCGGCGTGTACCTGGCGCCGAGCGCGTTCGAAGCGGGCTTCACCTCCATCGCCCACGGCGAGGCCGAGCTGCAGCTGACCCTGGACGCCGCCGAGAAAGCGTTCGCCCAGTTGAAATAACCCGCAACGCCTGACACGTAGCAGCATGGCTTGCCAGCGGGCGCGATCTTGAGGACGACCCGCCGGCAAGCCGTGCTGCTACGAGGATTGGGGTGGTCCGCATATCAGGTGCGCCCCATCCTTGTAGGAGCCGGCTTGCTGGCGAATGCGTCAGGTCAGTCTCAGCCATGCTGAATGACAGATCGCATTCGCCAGCCAGCCGGCTCCTACAGTTGATTTGCGGTGTTTTCCGTTTATTTTGTTAAATATTAATTTCCGCACACCGCTTCGAACCCCTGATTACAGGCAAATCAAGGCCGTGTAGCAGAAAAACTGCAAAGACTTTGTAAGGTTGGCTCTGCTTATTTCATAATGCGCAGCCAGCACGTTTAGCTGGACGGGCATGCCCGCACCTTTTTCAGAGGTAAGTCGACTTCCATGAATCGCACCGGCCGCACCCTTGCATTGGGCTGCCTGTTGCTTCTTCATCCCCTGCTGGCCAATGCAGGTGGCAACTCGTTGTTAATCCCAGCGGTGGGTCGCTGCACCCTGAATACTCAGCCAGACAACCTGGCGGCGGCGTTGCAGGCGTGCCAGCAGGCGGCCAAGGGTGGGGATGCGCAAGCACAATACGAGTTGGGACAGTTCTACTACGACGGCAAGAACGCGCCGCGCGATCTCACTCAAGCCCTCAACTACTTCGAACAGGCCTCTTTGCAAGGCCATGCACAGGCACAGTATCAATTGGGCCTGATGTTCTTCCGGGGCGAAGGTGTGCAGGCCAATAACATCCAGGCTTACATCGTGCTGAAGATGGCGGCGGTCAACGGTTCGGAAGATGCACTGGACCAGGCCGACGAAGTTTCGGCGCAGATGAAGAAAGAAGACCTGGACGTCGCGACTCAGGTATTGGGCCAGATCTTCCGCAAATACCTGCTGGAACTGCAGACCGCCGAAGGGCGCACACCTTTCGCGCCCTTCCCTGACAGCAAGCAGTAATTCGCCTTACTTGTCCTGCATCGGCACCGGAAACGGCATGACGTTCCCCGTCGGGCGCGCTTCGCTGATCTTTGCCGTTCCCATGCGCTCCACTTCGTCGATCCGCACGATCGAATGCATCGGCACGAAGCTGCGCACCACGCCATCGAACTGTGCTTTCAGCTTTTCTTCGCTGGGGTCGACCACCACGGTCGTGCGCTCGCCAAAGACGAATTCTTCAACTTCCAGGAAACCCCACAGATCGCTTTGATAGATCTGTTTGGCGTACATCTCGAACACCTGTCCCTGGTTGAGGAAAATCACCTTGTAGATTGGGGCTTCGCGTTTGGTCATGACAGGCAGGCAAGCATCGGCGTCTGAAAAAAGGGCGCGAACTATAGCACGCCGCTCGTTAGGCGATGCTAGGAACAAAGGGCCGGGATCACTATAATGCGCGGTTCTTCGAATCACCTGATGAACCCGCATGGCCAAGAAGCTTTACATCGAAACCCACGGCTGCCAGATGAACGAGTACGACAGCTCGCGCATGGTGGACCTGCTGGGCGAACATCAAGCACTGGAAGTCACCGCTCGCGCGGAAGATGCCGACGTCATCCTGCTCAACACCTGCTCGATCCGCGAGCGGGCGCAGGACCGCGTCTACTCCCAGCTTGGCCGCTGGCGCGAACTGAAACTGGCCAACCCGGAGATGGTGATCGCCGTCGGCGGTTGCGTGGCCAGCCAGGAAGGCGCGGCGATTCGTGATCGCGCGCCCTACGTCGACGTGGTGTTCGGCCCGCAGACCCTGCACCGCCTGCCGGAAATGATCGACGCGGCGCGCACCACGCACCTGCCGCAAGTCGACGTGTCGTTCCCGGAAATCGAGAAATTCGACCACCTGCCCGAGCCCCGTGTCGATGGCCCGAGCGCCTACGTGTCCGTCATGGAAGGTTGCAGCAAGTACTGCACCTTCTGCGTGGTGCCGTACACCCGTGGCGAAGAAGTCAGCCGGCCGTTCGACGACGTGATCACCGAAGTCTTCCACCTGGCCGAAAACGGCGTGCGTGAAGTGACGCTGCTGGGCCAGAACGTCAATGGCTATCGCGGCACCACCCACGATGGCCACGTCGCCGATCTCGCCGAGCTGATCCGCGTGGTCGCCGCCATCGACGGCATCGACCGGATTCGCTACACCACCTCGCACCCGCTGGAGTTCTCGGACAGCCTGATCCAGGCCCATGCCGAGGTGCCGGAGCTGGTCAAGCATTTGCATCTGCCTGTGCAATCGGGTTCGGACCGGATTCTGGCGGCGATGAAACGCAACCACACCGTACTCGAATACAAGTCGCGCCTGCGCAAGCTGCGCGCTGCGGTGCCGGACATCTGCATCAGCTCGGACTTCATCGTCGGTTTTCCTGGCGAAACCGAGAAGGATCACCAGCAGACCATGAAGCTGGTAGAGGACGTCGGCATGGACTTCTCCTACTCCTTCGTCTACAGCCAGCGCCCGGGTACACCGGCGGCAGATCTGGCCGACGACACCCCGGAAGAGGTGAAAAAGGAGCGCCTGAAGCAGTTGCAGAACCTGATCGACCGCCAGGGCTTCGAGATCAGCCGCCGCATGGCCGGCACCGTGCAACGCATTCTGGTCACGGACTACTCGAAGAAAGACCCGGGCGAGCTGCAAGGGCGCACCGAGAACAACCGCATCGTCAACTTCCGCTGCGACAACCCGAAGATGATCGGCCAGTTCGTCGACGTGTACATCGACAGCGCACAACCGCACTCGCTGCGCGGGTCGTTGTTGCAATAGACCAGAAGCCCACACACCTGTAGGAGCGAATTCATTCGCGAAAAATGGTTCAGGCGACACAACTGCATCGGCTGCACGATTTTTCGCGAATGAATTCGCTCCTACAGGGGCCCTGCGCCGAGCCATGCAATCGCGCGCATGCGTCAGGACTCAACCATTAGTAAGCGGCCCCTTTCGAACACTGCCTGCAGGGTTTATCCTTCATCTCATCATTCTTGCCGTCGGGCGGCTAAAAACCACTTTGAACGCACCTATCGAACCACATCGTTTCAGCCTCGAACCCATCGAGGCTCATCGCTTCGCCAATCTGTGCGGGCAATTCGACGAGCATCTGCGCCTGATCGAACAACGCCTGGACATCGAGATCCGCAATCGCGGAGGCCAGTTCGAGATGATCGGCGAGCGCAAACAGACCACCTCGGCCGAAAACCTGCTGCGTCGACTGTATCGGGAAACCAAGAGCACCGAGCTGTCGCCGGACATGGTCCATCTGTTCCTGCAGGAATCCGGCGTCGAAGAGCTGGATAATCACCCTGCCGCCGAAGCCGGCGTTGCCCTGCGCACCAAGAAAGGCATGATTCGCCCCCGCGGCCTGAATCAGCAGCGCTACGTGAAGGAAATCCTGGCCAACGACATCAACTTCGGCATCGGCCCGGCCGGTACCGGCAAGACCTACCTTGCCGTGGCCGCAGCCGTCGACGCGCTGGAGCGCGAGCAGATCCGCCGCATCCTGCTGGTTCGTCCGGCGGTCGAGGCCGGCGAGAAGCTCGGTTTCCTGCCGGGCGATCTGGCGCAGAAGATCGACCCGTACCTGCGGCCGCTCTACGACGCGCTCTACGAGATGCTCGGCTTCGAATACGTGGCCAAGCTGATCGAGAAACAGGTGATCGAAGTCGCGCCGCTGGCCTATATGCGCGGCCGCACCCTTAATAACAGCTTCATCATTCTGGACGAGAGTCAGAACACCACCGTCGAGCAGATGAAGATGTTCCTGACCCGTATCGGCTTTGGCTCCACCGCCGTGATCACCGGTGACATCACCCAGATCGACCTGCCTCGCGGCACCAAGTCCGGGCTGACCCATGTCATCGAAGTGCTCAAGGACGTGCCGGGCATCAGCTTCACGCACTTCGCGCCCAAGGACGTCGTGCGCCATCCGCTGGTGCAGCGCATCGTCGAGGCCTACGAGCGCTTCGAGTCGAACGCCGCCCAGGCCAGCCAGGCCGCCGGGGATAACCGCCGCGATGCTTGAACTGGACCTGCAAATCGCCAGTGAGGCCAGCGCACCGAGCGAAACCCAGTTTCGCCTCTGGTGCGAAATGGGCCTGCGCCAGCGCACCGCCGACTCGGAAATGACCATCCGCCTGGTCGACGAAACCGAAGGCCGGGAACTGAACCACACCTGGCGTCACAAAGACTACGCCACCAACGTGCTGTCGTTCCCCGCCGACGTGCCTGACGACCTGCTGGACATTCCGCTGCTGGGCGATCTGGTGATCTGCGTCCCGGTGGTGGCCCGCGAGGCTGCCGAACAGGACAAGGCTCTGGACGCTCATTGGGCGCATCTGGTCATCCACGGCTGCCTGCATCTGCTGGGCTACGATCACATCGATGACGACGAAGCCGAAGAGATGGAAGCACTGGAACGGGAGTTGCTTGCTGAACTGGGCTACCCCGACCCCTACGCCGACGACGAACTCGTCGACACCCCACACACTGCAACACCCGGCAAGGACCACGAGTAAGGGCTATGAGCGAAGACCGATCGAGCAACGGGCAAAAGTCATGGTTGGGCAAACTGACCCAGGCATTTGCCCACGAGCCGAAGAACCGCCAGGAGCTCCTTGAGCTGCTGCGCGAAGCCCATCAGAACAAGCTGCTGGACAGCGAAGCGCTGGCGATCGTCGAAGGCGCCATCCAGGTCGCCGACCTGCAGGTACGCGACATCATGGTGCCGCGCTCGCAGATGATCAGCATCAAGGCCAGCCACAGCCCTCGTGAATTCCTGCCTGCGGTGATCGACTCGGCGCACTCGCGCTACCCGGTCATCGGCGAAAGCCACGACGACGTACTCGGCGTGCTGCTGGCCAAGGACCTGCTGCCGCTAATCCTCAAGGACAACGGTGGCATCGACGACGTCAAGAACCTGCTGCGCCCGGCCACCTTCGTGCCTGAGTCCAAGCGCCTGAACGTGCTGCTGCGCGAGTTCCGCGCCAACCACAACCACATGGCCATCGTCATCGACGAATACGGCGGCGTTGCCGGCCTTGTGACCATCGAGGACGTGCTTGAGCAGATCGTCGGTGACATCGAGGATGAGCACGACGTCGAGGAAGACAGCTACATCAAGCCGCTGCCCAGCGGCGACTTCCTGATCAAGGCACTGACGCCGATCGAGAGCTTCAACGAGTTCTTCGACAGCGAATTTTCCGACGATGAGTTCGACACCGTCGGCGGCCTGGTGATGAATGCGTTCGGGCATCTGCCAAAGCGTAACGAAATCACCGAAATCGGCGCGTATCGTTTCCGCATTCTCAATGCCGACAGCCGTCGTATCCACCTGCTGCGCCTGAGCCCGATCTCACGCTAAGGAATGTTAATGCGCTGGATCACCCGCCCCGGCTGGCCCGGTAACCTGCTGGCCATGGTGGCTGGCGCATTGGTCACCCTGGCCCTGGCGCCGTTCGATATCTGGCCGCTGGCGATCGTCGCGCTGGTGCTGTTCTACCTCGGCTTGCGCGACCTCAAGCCGGGCCAGGCGCTGTGGCGCGGCTGGAGCTATGGCTTCGGCCTGTTCGGCGGCGGCACCAGCTGGATCTACGTCAGTATCCACACCTATGGCGAGGCGCCGGTGTGGCTGGCGGTTTTCCTGATGGTGCTGTTCTGTGCCTCGGTGGCGTTTTTCTTCGCCTTGCCCGCCTGGCTCTGGGCACGCTGGATCCGCCGCAACGAAGCGCCGCTGGCCGACGCCCTGGCCTTTGCCGCCTTGTGGTTTGGTCAGGAAATGTTTCGCGGCTGGTTCCTCACTGGCTTCCCCTGGCTCTACTCCGGCTACAGCCAGCTCGACGGCCCGCTCAAGGGCCTCGCGCCGCTGGGCGGCATGTGGCTGATTTCCTTCGCCCTGGCCCTCACGGCTGCACTGTTGTGCAACCTGCACCGCCTGCGTGCGCGCAAAAGCTTTCTGGCCATTGGCGTCGTTCTGCTGCTGGCGCCGTGGGTGACCGGCATCGCCCTCAAGCATCACGCCTGGACCGAACCTTCCGGCGCGCCACTGAAAGTCGCGGCCATGCAAGGCAACGTCGAGCAGAGCATGAAATGGGACCCGGCTGCGTTGAACGCGCAACTGGCGCTGTATCGCGACATGACCTTCACCGCACAGAAAGCCGACCTGATCATCTGGCCGGAAACTGCCGTGCCGGTGCTCAAGGAATCGGTCGAAGGGTATCTGGCAGTGATGGGCAAGTTCGCCGCCGAGCGCGATTCAGCGCTGATCACTGGCGTGCCGCTGCGCCAGAAAGGCGGCCACGGCGAGTACCGTTACTACAACGCCATCACCGTGACTGGCGAAGGCGACGGCACTTATCTCAAACAGAAACTGGTGCCGTTCGGTGAGTACGTGCCCCTGCAGGACGTGCTGCGTGGCCTGATCACCTTCTTCAACCTGCCGATGTCGGACTTCGCCCGCGGCCCTGCCGATCAGGCGTTGCTGCAGGCCAAGGGTTATCAGATCGCGCCGTTCATCTGCTACGAAGTGGTGTACCCGGAGTTCGCCGCCGGGCTGTCGGCCCAGAGCGACTTGCTGCTGACGGTGAGCAACGATACCTGGTTCGGCACCTCGATCGGCCCGCTGCAACACCTGCAGATGGCGCAGATGCGCGCCCTGGAAGCCGGACGCTGGATGATCCGCGCCACCAACAACGGCGTCAGCGCGCTGATCGACCCGTTCGGCCAGATCACCACCACCGTGCCGCAGTTCGAGAAGGCGGTGATGTACGGCGAAGTCACGCCGATGCACAACCTCACGCCGTACCTGCATTGGCGCTCGTGGCCTCTGATCATCCTGTCGCTGCTGATCGTCGGCTGGGCGCTGGGTGCGAGCCGGATTGCCAAGACCGTGTAATGACACCATCCGTAGCAGCACGGCTTGCCGGCGGGATCGATCTTGAAAACGCCCCCGCCGGCAAGCCGTGCTGCTACGAGAACGGTGTACACCTGTTATCGGTAGAACAACGGATACGCCACCAGCCCCGCCGCTTCATTCAGCAACTGCCCGTTCTGCCACATCGCCCTGGCCTCAGGCGACCAGCCGCCGAACGGCCGCGCGTTGTCCTTACTCAAGAACCCCACCGGCGCAGGCACCACGCTGAACCCGGCTTTCTCGAAACTCCACACCGAACGCGGCATGTGCCAGGCCTGGGTCACCACCACCACGCGCTTGATGCCTTGGGGCAAAAGCATAGCGGCCGACATCGTGGCGTTTTCCCACGTCGTGCGGCTCTCACCTTCCTGCCAACGTACCGTCACGCCGAAATCGTCACGCAATGAATCGGCCATGATCGCCGCTTCGCTGGGCGGTTCGCCGTAATGCAGCCCGCCAGTGACCAGGATCGGCAAGCCCGACGCCTTGGACATCCGCGCCGCATAACGCATGCGTTCCAGCGCAGTGCCGGTGGGAATGTCACCACCCCAGCTCGGATCGTTGCGCTCGCGCCCGGAGCCCAGCACCACGATGGCATCGGCCCGCTGCGCAAGGTTCGCCCAGTCGCACTGCGGCAAGGGCGCAATGGTTTCGATACCCCTGGCCGACCACTCGACCACAATGGGCAGACTCATGGCCCAAAGCCCGCCCAACCCGATAATAAACAGCAGCCGTGCAATACCCGGTCTGGACTTTCGCAACCACCAGGCAAACAGCAGCAACAATAAAAAGATGCCGGGCGGCAATAACAGATTCTTGATGAAGTAACGAACAGGCATCGGGCATCTCCAGAAGATGCCCGAAGCCTAAAAGGATTGAAGCCAAGCAACAATGCTTGATGTTGCGGGACTCATACCCGCGAAGGTCAACGCTTGAAATGTTTGCTGGAACTGTAACGACTCAACTTCGACGACACCTTGGCGCGACGCTGATCCTTCAGCCAGATGACATTGGCTGATGTGCGCGGGGCGCGGACCGGTTCGGATGGCTCACGTGACGCGCTTGAACTGCCCTTCTTCGGGTTCGTTGCTTCCTCTTTGACAACGGCTTCTTTTCGGTCCGGATGTGCAACATCCAGATAAGCCTCGATCAGCTGGAATTCGGCCTGGCTCAAACCACGCAACTCCAGTTCAGCGGGGTATTCATTGCGAAGCCGGACTGCTGTTTTCGCCACGTCCAAGGCCAGCCCCAGACGATCGATCAAACGGTCATACAGATCAGGTTTCTTTACTTGGTGCCGCAACTCTGCCATCCGCTCACCTCTCTGAAGATAAACTCATACCCTCGTAAATGAGCTTAGCGGCACTGTAAAAACCGGCGCGATGCCGCGACCAACGGCGGCTGGCGGGCCATCGGGGTAAATCAGGGTTTCCCTAGGCAGTCGGCGCTCATGTATGCTACGGCGCTTCCTGTACTTCCACTTCCGCTCACCGGAACACGAACACCGCGCGTCGCCCTATACCCCCGTGGGCAGGCAACGCCAAACCGTTCCGCCGAATGCCGCGAAGGGGTCAAGGGTCACCCATCTCAAGTCAAAAAGTAGCCATGCACGAACTCTATCAGCCCCGCGAAATCGAAGCCGCCGCCCAGACCTTCTGGGAAGAGCAGAAGTCCTTTGAAGTCAGTGAACAGCCAGGCAAGGACACCTACTACTGCCTGTCGATGTTCCCTTACCCGAGCGGCAAGCTACACATGGGTCACGTGCGCAACTACACCATTGGCGACGTGATTGCCCGCTACCAGCGCATGCAGGGCAAGAACGTGCTGCAGCCGATGGGCTGGGACGCGTTCGGCATGCCGGCGGAAAACGCCGCGATGAAAAACAACGTCGCGCCCGCCAAATGGACCTACGAAAACATCGCCTACATGAAAACCCAGCTCAAGAGCCTGGGCCTGGCGATCGACTGGTCCCGCGAAGTCACCACCTGCAAGCCGGACTACTACCGCTGGGAACAGTGGCTGTTCACCCGCCTGTTCGAAAAAGGCGTGATCTACCGCAAGAACGGCACCGTGAACTGGGACCCGATCGACCAGACCGTACTGGCCAACGAGCAGGTCATCGACGGCCGTGGCTGGCGTTCGGGCGCGCTGATCGAAAAGCGCGAAATCCCGATGTACTACTTCAAGATCACGGCCTACGCCGATGAGCTGCTAGAGAGCCTCGACGAGTTGCCGGGCTGGCCTGAACAGGTCAAGACCATGCAGCGCAACTGGATCGGCAAGTCCCGCGGCATGGAAGTGCAGTTCCCGTACGACCAGGCGTCGATCGGCGAAGCTGGCGCACTGAAAGTCTTCACCACCCGTCCGGACACCCTGATGGGCGCCACCTACGTGGCCGTGGCCGCCGAGCACCCGCTCGCCACGCTGGCTGCGCAGAACAACCCTGAGCTGCAGGCGTTCATCAATGAATGCAAGAGCGGCAGCGTCGCCGAAGCCGACGTCGCCACCCAGGAAAAGAAAGGCCTGCCGACTTCGCTGTTCGTCGAGCACCCGCTGACCGGCGAGAAACTCCCGGTGTGGGTCGCCAACTACGTGCTGATGCACTACGGCGATGGCGCGGTCATGGCCGTTCCGGCTCACGACGAGCGCGACTTCGAATTCGCCAGCAAGTACAACCTGCCGATCAAATCGGTGGTGCGCACCAGTTCCGGCGACACCAATCCTGCCCCATGGCAGGACGCCTACGGCGAGCACGGCACGCTGATCAACTCCGGCGAGTTCGACGGCCTGGACTTCACTGGCGCGTTCGACGCCATGGAAGCTGCGCTGCTCAAGAAAGAACTCGGCAAATCCCGCACCCAGTTCCGCCTGCGCGACTGGGGCATCAGCCGTCAGCGCTACTGGGGCTGCCCGATCCCGATCATCCACTGCGATGCCTGCGGCGACGTGCCAGTCCCTGAAGACCAGCTGCCGGTCAAACTGCCGGAAGACGTGGTACCGGACGGCGCCGGTTCGCCGCTGGCGCGCATGCCTGAGTTCTACGAGTGCAGCTGCCCGAAATGCGGCGCCCCGGCCAAGCGCGAAACCGACACCATGGACACCTTCGTGGAGTCCTCGTGGTACTTCGCCCGCTACGCCTCGCCTCACTACGAAGGCGGCATGGTCGACCCGAAAGCGGCCAACCACTGGCTGCCGGTCGACCAGTACATCGGCGGTATCGAACACGCGATCCTGCACCTTCTGTACGCACGCTTCTTCCACAAGTTGATGCGCGACGAAGGCCTGGTCAGCTCCAACGAACCGTTCAAGAACCTGCTGACCCAGGGCATGGTGGTCGCCGAGACCTTCTATCGCACTGAAGCCAACGGCAGCAAAACCTGGTTCAACCCGGCCGACGTCGAGTTCGAACGCGACAGCAAGGCGAAGATCATCGGCGCTAAACTGATCGCCGACGGCCTGCCGGTCGAGATCGGCGGCATCGAGAAGATGGCCAAGTCGAAGAACAACGGCGTCGACCCACAGTCGATGATCGACCAGTACGGCGCCGACACCTGCCGTCTGTTCATGATGTTCGCCTCGCCGCCTGACATGAGCCTGGAATGGTCCGACTCGGGCGTGGAAGGCTCGCACCGCTTCCTCAAGCGCGTCTGGCGTCTGGCCCAGGCCCACGTCGTGGCCGGCCTGCCGGCTGCACTGGACAAGGCCGCGCTGAACGATGAGCAGAAAGGCATTCGCCGT
This sequence comes from Pseudomonas sp. 2, assembly GCF_056627435.1. NCBI lineage: Bacteria > Pseudomonadati > Pseudomonadota > Gammaproteobacteria > Pseudomonadales > Pseudomonadaceae > Pseudomonas > Pseudomonas sp. 2. The sequence continues at coordinate 118,388 of NZ_JBWXNG010000019.1, read as the reverse complement.
TCCATTCACCTGGCCATCAAACAGGCCGGTCAGGATGTCGGTCAGCACCACAAATTCAACACCGCCATCGCCCAGGTGATGACGCTGATGAACGTGCTGGAAAAAGCGCCGCAAGCCACCGAACAGGACCGCGCGCTGCTGCAGGAAGGCCTGGAAACCGTGGCCCTGCTGCTGGCACCGATCACCCCGCACATCAGCCATCAGCTGTGGAACGCGCTGGGTCACGCCGATCCTGTGATCGACGCCGGCTGGCCGAGTGTCGATGAATCGGCGTTGGTGCAGGACACCCTGCAACTGGTGGTTCAGGTCAACGGCAAGCTGCGCGGCCAGATCGAAGTGCCGGCTGCCGCGAGCCGCGAAGACGTCGAAGCCGCCGCACGGACCAACGAGAACGTGCTGCGCTTCATCGATGGCCTGACGATCCGCAAAGTGATCGTGGTACCCGGCAAGCTGGTGAACATCGTCGCCAGCTGACGGATCGGGCGCCAGGCTGAACCTGGCGCCGAACACACTTCCTGCGCCCGCGATTGCGGGCTCAAACGGATTCAAGGGGAGCAACAAGATGATCAAACGCAATCTGCTGGTAATGGGCTTGGCCGTATTGCTGAGCGCCTGCGGTTTCCAGCTGCGCGGCACGGGCACCAACGCCCTGTCGATCAAGGAACTGGACGTCAGCGCCCGCGAGGCCTACGGCGAAGTCGTCACCCAGTTGCGCCAGACGCTGACCAACAGCGGCGTGCACGTCTACACCGGTGCCCAGTACAAACTGTTTCTGGCCCGTGAAGACGAGACCCAGCGCACTGCAAGTTACGTGGGCTCGGGCCGCTCGGCCGAATACGAGCTGACCACTGTGCTCAAGTACGAAATCCAGGGCAGCAAGGGCGTGATGCTGCTCAGCGACAACGTTCAGGCCCAGAAAGTCTTCGTTCACGATGGCAACAACCTGATCGGTTCGGACCAGGAAGCCGATCAGATCCGCAAGGAAATGCGCAGCGAGTTGGTGCAGAAGATGATGGCTCGCCTGCAACTGCTGACGCCTGAGCGTCTGGACGAACTGCAGGCCAAGGCTGATGCCGCCGCCCGCGCCCAGGCTGACGCTGAAGCTGCTGCCCAGCGCATCCGTGACGAGACGCCGCAGCAGTCTCCGATCGAAATCCCGTCCAAGTGATGGCATTGGGGCCGGTTCGCCGGCCCCAACCTTTTCCGAATCATGAAACTCGCCCCCGCCCAACTCTCCAAACACCTGCAAGGCACGCTGGCGCCTGTGTACATCGTCAGCGGCGATGACCCGCTGCAGTGTCAGGAAGCCTGCGACGCCATCCGCACTGCGGCGCGCCAACAAGGCTTCGATGAACGCCAGGTGTTCAGTGCCGACTCGAACTTCGACTGGGGCACTCTGCTCCAGGCCGGCGCGAGCATGTCGCTGTTCGCCGAGCGTCGTCTGCTGGAACTGCGCCTGCCTTCCGGCAAGCCCGGCGACAAGGGCGCCGCCGCCCTGCTCGAATACTGCAACCGCCCGGCCGAAGACACGCTGCTGCTGATCAGCCTGCCCAAGCTCGACGGTGCTGCGCAGAAGACCAAATGGGGCAAGGCGCTGGTCGAAGGTGCGCAGACCCAGTTCGTGCAGATCTGGCCGGTGGACGCCAACCAGTTGCCACAGTGGATTCGCCAGCGCCTGGGCCAGGCTGGCCTGGCCGCCAGCCCCGACGCCGTCGAGCTGATTGCCGCCCGCGTGGAAGGCAACCTGCTGGCCGCCGCTCAGGAAATCGAAAAGCTCAAGCTGATGGCCGAACAGGGCCAGATCACCGTCGAAACCGTGCAGGCGGCGGTGGCTGACAGTGCGCGCTTCGACGTCTTCGGCCTGACCGACGCGGTGCTCAATGGCGAGGCGTCCCACGCCCTGCGCATGCTCGAAGGCCTGCGTGGCGAAGGCGTCGAGCCACCGGTGATCCTCTGGGCGCTGTCCCGCGAACTGCGCGTGCTGGCCAACCTGGCGTTGCAATACAGCCAGGGCGTACCGCTGGACAAGGCCTTCAGCCAGGCCCGGCCACCGATCTGGGACAAACGCAAACCGCTGATGAGCAAGGCCCTGCAACGCCACTCGGCGCGCCGCTGGGCCCAGCTGCTGATGGATGCGCAACACATCGATGCGCAGATCAAGGGCCAGGCCGAAGGTTCGGTGTGGAACAGCCTGAGCCTGCTGGCGCTGCAAATGGCGGGGCAGCGATTGGGGTTGCCGTCGGCATAACATTCCGAGACCACCACGAGTCCGTAGCAGCACGGCTTGCCGGCGGGGCGTTTTCACGATCGCTCCCGCCGGCAAGCCGTGCTGCTACGGGTCAGTGGCGCCCATAGCGCAGATCAATTAGACGCCAGCGCCCATCTGGCCGATCATCCCGCCGCTTCACCCTCCCCCCCCTCGAAGAGAGACGCTCATGAGCAAACCAAAGAAACGACCCAACAAGGCCAAATCCATCATCGCCCAGCCCCTGTTCCGCAGCCGTCAGGAACAACCCGCCAAGGGCAAGGGCAGCTACCGCCGCGAAGCCTTCCAGTCGAGAGATTGGGAGGCTTCTTCCGTTATGGCGGCCTGAAAAACACGCAAGGTTACTGACCGGCGCCCCGCCGGTGGGGCCAGCGTGTTAAGGTCTGCACCTTACGGTTTTTCGCTGTGGACCCCAGAATGCCCTTTTGCTTTTCCCGTCGTTGGCATGTCCGCCAACTGATCGCCGCCGCAAGCACCCTGGTGCTGGCTGCCTGCGCGGAGCAACCGACCGCCGCCGTCGCCAACCCGCTTCAAGCCGCTCCCCTGATAGCCAAGACCGCGCCGAATCCTCCCAGCGCCGTCGCTCAGCCGGACGACACCAATTTCGAAATCCAGCCGGCCATGAGTTTCAGCGAGTGGCAGAGCATGTTCCGCGCCCAGGCCTTGAATGCCGGGATCCGCCCGGAAGTGTTCGACAAGGCGTTTGTTGGCGTGACACCGGACATGACCGTGGTCAAGGCCGATCGCAGCCAGCCGGAATTCACCCGCCCGGTGTGGGAATACCTCGACGGCGCGATGTCGGCCGTGCGTGTGCGCAAGGGCCAGGCCCTGCTGGCGCAATACGCCGATGTGCTGACCGCCATCGAACAACGTTACGGCGTGGACCGCCAGGCGCTGATTGCGGTCTGGGGCATGGAAAGCAGTTTCGGCCAGTTCCAGGGCACGCAGTCGGTGATTCGCTCGCTGGCGACCCTGGCCTATGAAGGCCGCCGTCCGCAGTTCGCGCAGGAGCAACTAATCGCCGCCCTGCAGATCATTCAGCATGGCGACATCGACGCGGCTAACATGCTCGGCTCCTGGGCCGGGGCCATGGGCCAGACCCAGTTCATCCCGACCACCTACAACACCCACGCGGTGGACTTCGACGGCGACGGCCGACGCGACATCTGGAACTCGCCTGTGGACGCCCTGGCCTCGACCGCCCATTACCTGCAAAGCTCGGGCTGGCAGAAGGGCCAGCCGTGGGGCTTTGAGGTCCAGCTCAAGCAGGGCTTCGATTACGCCCTGGCCGATGCGAGCACGCGCAAGAGCATTGGCGAATGGCAACAGCTGGGCCTGAAGCTGCCCAACGGTTCGGCACTGCCGGCCAATCTGCTGCAACAGCAGGCCGCCCTGCTGCTGCCGGCTGGCTACAAGGGCCCGGCATTCCTGGTGATGGACAACTTCCGGGCGATCCTCAAGTACAACAATTCCTCGTCCTACGCACTGGCGATCGGCCTGCTGTCGGAGCGCTTCACCGGGGGTGGCTATGTGCTTGGCCAATGGCCACGCGGCGACCGCCCTCTGAGCCGCTCTGAGCGCATCGAACTGCAGACCCTGCTCTCGGCCCGCCAGTACGACGCAGGCGCCCCGGACGGCATCATCGGCGCCAATACGCGCAAGGCCATTCGCAGCGCGCAACAGTCGTTCGGCTGGCCGGCGGATGGGTATCCGACGCAGGAGCTGCTCGACAACCTGCGCAGGCCGTAATCCATCTGTACTCGGCTTCTGCCCGGAGGGCGTGGGAGCCTGGCTTGCCGGCGATCTGCTGCGAAGCGGCAGCAAAACCATACGATTTCGGTGTATCAGGCGTACCGCATACACAGGACTTGCTGCCGCTTCGCGGCAGATCGCCGGCAAGCCAGGCTCCCACGCCCTCCGGGCAGAATCAAAAGCAGAATGCAAAACGGGCCGGATATCGCTATCCGGCCCGTTTTTTTGTCACAGCCTCGATCAACCCGCCGTCAGCAACGACTTGGTCAGCTTGGCCTGTTCGTCGGCGTGGTACGAGGAACGCACCAGCGGCCCCGACGCGACGTTCTTGAAGCCCATCTTGTAGCCTTCCTCGGCGAACCAGGCGAAGGTGTCCGGGTGCACGAAGCGCTGGACCGGCAAGTGGCTGCGCGACGGCTGCAGGTACTGGCCCAGGGTCAGCATGTCGATGTTGTGCTCGCGCATGCGGTGCATCACTTCGATCACTTCGTCGTCGGTCTCGCCCAGGCCCAGCATCAGGCCGGATTTGGTCGGCACGTGCGGGACCATTTCCTTGAAGCGCTGCAGCAGGGTCAGCGACCACTGGTAGTCCGAACCCGGACGCGCAGCCTTGTACAGGCGCGGCACGGTTTCCAGGTTGTGGTTGAACACATCCGGCGGCGTGGCAGCGGTGATTTCCAGGGCGATGTCCATGCGGCCGCGGTAGTCAGGGACCAGGGTTTCCAGCTGCACGTTCGGCGACAGCGCGCGGATTTCACGGATGCAGTCGGCGAAGTGCTGAGCACCGCCGTCGCGCAGGTCGTCGCGGTCTACCGAGGTAATGACCACGTACTTCAGGCGCAGGTCGGCAATGGCCACAGCGAGGTTTTTTGGCTCATCGACATCCAGAGGCTTCGGACGGCCGTGGCCCACGTCGCAGAACGGGCAGCGACGGGTGCAGATGTCGCCCATGATCATGAAGGTCGCGGTGCCACCCGAGAAGCACTCGCCCAGGTTCGGGCAGGATGCTTCCTCGCAGACGCTGTGCAGCTTGTGCTTGCGCAGCAGTTGCTTGATGCGGTCGACTTCCGGAGAGACCGGGATGCGGACACGAATCCAGTCGGGCTTTTTCGGAAGCTCCACGGTCGGGATGATCTTCACCGGGATGCGCGCGACCTTTTCCGCGCCGCGCAGCTTCACGCCGGCTTCTACTTTCGGACGCGCCGCACGCTCGGGCGTGGCCACGTTCACTGTCGGGATCAGGGTTTGTACGGCACCCTCTGTAATCACGGCTGTCTCTGCCGCTTCATGCGCAGTAGTCATATCAATCGATTCCGCCCGTTAGGGTCGTCTGCTCAGCGTAGTCGAGGTGTCTGACGAGCTGCGCACGCAGCCGGGCACTGACCTCGGCAAATTCTATCGGCCCTGCCAGCTCGCGCAGCTGGGTCATCGCCAGCCCCGCATAGCCGCAGGGATTGATCCGCTGGAACGGCGCCAGGTCCATGTCGACGTTCAACGCCAGGCCATGGAACGAACAACCGTTGCGGATACGAAGGCCCAGGGAGGCGATCTTCGCGCCATCGACGTAGACCCCCGGTGCCTCGGGTTTGGCCGCTGCCGTGACGCCGTAGCTGGCCAACAGATCGATCAGGCTGTGCTCGATCCGGGTGACCAGTTCGCGTACGCCAAAACCCAGGCGACGCACGTCCAGCAGCAGGTAAACCACCAGCTGACCGGGGCCATGATAAGTCACTTGGCCACCGCGATCGACCTGTACCACCGGAATATCACCCGGAAGTAGTAGATGCTCGGGTTTGCCGGACTGCCCCTGGGTGAACACCGGCGGGTGCTGGACCAGCCAGATTTCGTCCGGAGTTTCGCGATGGCGGCCGTCCGTGAAGCGCTTCATCGCTTGCCAGGCGGGCTCGTAGTCGATCATGCCCAGATCGCGAAAGCCCAGAACCTCGCCCATCAGAGCACCATGTGCACGAAACCTGTGGCCCGCAGCTCGCTGTTGATGTTGTAGAGCTGGTCCTGGTCGGTGGCCAGGATGTGCAGCTGGATGGTGGTGTACTTGCCGTTGCTGCTCTGGCGCTCATCCACGCGCTCATCGTTGATCGTGGCGTGTTTCTTCACGATGTCGATGATTTTCTGCTTGATGCCCACAATGGTGTCGCCGATCACCTTGACCGGGTAGTCCTTGCAGGGGAATTCGATTTTTGGCGCTTTAACTTCGGTATCTGTCATGGCAGTAACGGCCTCGTAAGCCGGAAAACGGACAGGCCCCTGCCGCGATCAGCGACAGGGGCGTACGGAACAACAGTCGGTGGGGCGATCAATCAGTGATCAGTTGAACAGACTGTAGAAGAACATGCGAATGCTGTCCCACAGGCGGCGGAAGATACCACCTTCTTCAACGCCGTCCATCGCGATGAGATTAGCGGTGCGCACCACTTTGTCTTCCAGCTTCACTTCAACCTGGCCGACCACATCGCCCTTGGCGATCGGTGCAACCAGTTTCGGGTTGATGGTCATGCTGGCGGTGAGCTTCTTGATTTCGCCTTTTGGCATGGTCATCGACAGGTCATCGGCCAGGCCGACTTTGACCTGACGCTCAGTGCCCTTCCAGACCGGCGCCTGGGCCAGCTCGGCACCCTTCTGGTAGAAGGTCTGGGTTTCGAAGAAACGGAAACCGTAGGTCAGCAGCTTCTGGGTTTCAGCGGCGCGAGCCTGTTCGCTGTTGGTACCGAAGACCACGGCAATCAGACGCATGCCGTCACGTACGGCCGAGGACACCATGCAGTAGCCGGCTTCTTCGGTGTGACCGGTTTTCAGACCGTCGACGGTCTTGTCACGCCACAGCAGCAGGTTGCGGTTGGGTTGCTTGATGCCGTTCCAGAAGAACTCTTTCTGCGAGTAGATCGCGTAGTGAGCCGGGTCTTCGTGGATGATCGCACGGGCCAGCAGCGCCATGTCGTGGGCAGTGGAGTAGTGATCCGGATTCGGCAGGCCGGTCGGGTTCATGAAGTGGCTGTTGACCATGCCCAGGTCGCCGGCGGTCTTGTTCATCATGTCGGCGAACGCGTCTTCGCTGCCGGCGATATGCTCGGAAACGGCGACGCTGGCGTCGTTGCCAGACTGAATGATGATGCCGTGCAGCAGGTCGCTGACGGTAACCTGGCTGCCCACCTTGATGAACATCCGCGAGCCGCCGGTACGCCAGGCGTTTTCGCTGATGGTCACCGGGTCGTTTTCGCCGATCTGGCCGCGACGGATTTCCAGGGTCGCGATGTAGGCCGTCATCAGCTTGGTCAGGCTGGCCGGTGGCAGACGCTGGTCACCGTTGCTCTCCACCAGGACGTTGCCGCTGTTGGCATCCATCAGGACATAGGCCTTGGCTGCCAGTTGCGGTGCCGATGGCGTCATCTGCTCTGCCGCGAAGACGGCAGGCGCGGTGAGCAGTGGAATAAGCAGGCAAAGTCTTTTTGCGAAGGTGGTGATGTTCATCCGTCTCTCGAAAATGCTAATGGGCAAACATGCCCTTGCGGGCAAAGCGGTAATGCCGGGCTCCCCCGGCCAACGGGCCCACATTCTACAGATGTGGCCGTGAATTGTTGCTGACAACCCTTGCTCTTGCGGCAAGTTCGACCCGCCCCGGTCGCCCGGGTTCGGGTCACTGATTCACATTACTGATCCATGCTCGCTGATCCATGCTACTGATCAGAGCTCACGACGCTTGGCGAACCCAGGTTGGCCGAGCGCACGCTGTTCTGCAGCTGCGCGGCTTCACCCGGCGTGTCGACCGGCCCCATCCGCACGCGATAGAGCGTCTGTTGATTGCGCGCTATCGAGCTCACGAACACCGGCGCCCGTACCATCCCGCTCAGTTTCGACCTCAAGAGTTCCGCAGCGTCCGGGTTGGCGAAGGCTCCCACCTGGAGAAACAGCCCAGACGCTGGTCCGGAAGCGTTTTTTTTTGCATCGATCGGCACTGGATTGACCGGCGCGGCGTGCTGCTGCGGCGGTGGCGTCCACTGTTCGATGGTGCCCGCCGACGCCGTGATCACCGGCGCTGCCGCCTGTGGCTGGGGTCTTGCCGCCGGCCCACTGAGCGCCACCTGCGGCTGATCGAGCATCAATGGCGCCGGCTTGCCGCGCTGAGCCCAGTACTGCGCAGGGTCGATGCCTTCGACCTTGACCCGTGCGGTGCCGATTTCGGCGTAACCGAGCTTCTTGGCTGCGGCGTAGGACAAGTCGATGATGCGGTCCGAGTAAAACGGCCCACGGTCGTTGACCCGCAGAATGACGGTGCGGTTGTTGTCCAGGTTGGTCACGCGCACGTAGCTGGGCAGCGGCAGCGTCTTGTGCGCCGCGCTCATGCCGTAGAGGTCGTAGACCTCGCCGTTGGCGGTGTTCTGGCCGTGGAACTTGGTGCCGTACCAAGATGCCGTGCCGGTCTGCACGTAACTGGCCGAGTCGGTCATCGGGAAGTAGGTCTTGCCCAGCACCGTGTACGGGTTGGCCTTGTAGGCGCCGGTGTGCAGGGTCGGCACGGCATCGGGAATGCGCGAGACGTCGACGTCCCACCACGGCGCGCCATCCTTGTGGGCACGGTTGATGTCCAGCCCCGGTTGCGAGCGGATGATGTTGCCTTGCTGGGTCGGTCGGCTGGTGGAACAGCTGACGACCAGCAGTGCCAGCGCCGCGAAGGCCATCAGTTTCAATGGTTGTTGCATCGGCAATGACCGCATTACTTGACGCCCCGAGCTTGAACGAGCAGTTCAGACAGCTGATGCACGGCCATGGCGTACATCACGCTGCGGTTGTACCGCGTGATTGCGTAAAAATTCTTCAAACCCATCCAGTATTCAGGGCCATTGTCGCCTTCGAGGCGAAAAGCCGTGACCGGCATATCATCGCGCAACGCATCATGACTCGCCCACCCCAGGGCTCGCAACTCCCCTACGGTCTTCACCGGCTCGATGCCAGGGCTCAAACCCTGATCGACACGCTCGCCACTGACACTCGCGCGGCTGACCACGGCCTCGCCGGCGACCCAGCCATGACGCTTGAAATAACTGGCGACACTGCCGATGGCATCGTCCGGATTGTTCCAGATGTTGATATGACCATCGCCGTCGAAATCCACCGCGTAAGCGCGAAAGCTGCTCGGCATGAACTGCGGCAAACCCATTGCGCCCGCGTACGAGCCCTTGAGCGTCAGCGGGTCGACCTGCTCTTCGCGGGTCAACAGCAGGAACTCCCGCAGCTCCTTGCGGAAGAATTCGGCACGGGGAGGATAGTCGAAACTCAGGGTCGATAATACGTCGATCACCCGGTAATTTCCGGTATTTCGACCGAAAAACGTTTCCACGCCGATGATCGCCACGATCACTTGAGCCGGCACGCCGTACTCTTGTTCGGCCCGCGCCAGCACCGCTTCGTGCTGCCGCCAGAAGTCCACGCCACGGGCGACGCGCGCGTCGGTAAGGAACATCGGGCGGTAATCCTTCCACGGTTTCACCTTCTCGGCGGGCCGTGAAATTGCGTCCAGAATCGACTGCTTACGTTGCACATCTCGAAACACTTCGATCAGTTGCTCGCCGGCAAATCCGTAATCGCGGGTCATGTCACTGACGAATTGGGCGACCTGAGGCGAGCCCTCATAGTCACCGGCAAGCGACTCCTGCACTGAACCGAGGATGCCCATCAGGCCGACAAGCGGCACATATCGAGCAGCCCAGCCACGCACTACTTGCATTGAAAAGTTCACCTTAATCAAACCTGAGCGATCCACTTGCGGTGGGTATGGATCGACATCAAAACCCCAAACGCTGACAGCAGCGTCACCAGCGAAGTTCCGCCGTAGCTAATGAAGGGCAACGGCACCCCCACCACCGGCAGCAAACCGCTGACCATACCGATATTGACGAACACATAAACGAAAAAGGTCATGGTCAGGCTGCCGGCCAACAGCTTGCCGTAGAGGGTCTGCGCCTGGGCGGTGATGACCAGCCCGCGGCCGATCAGCAGCAGGTAGATCAGCAGCAGCGCGCAGATGCCCACCAGACCGAACTCTTCGCCGAGCACCGCAATAATGAAGTCGGTATGGCTTTCCGGCAGAAAGTCCAGGTGCGACTGGGTGCCCAGCAGCCAGCCCTTGCCAAAGACGCCACCCGAGCCGATGGCGGCTTTGGACTGAATGATGTTCCAGCCGGTGCCCAGCGGGTCGCTTTCCGGGTCGAGGAAGGTCAGGATCCGCTGCTTTTGATAGTCGTGCATGAAGAAGAACCACATGGCCACCGCCACCGGCACCGCGGCGGCCAGCACGCCGATGATCCAGCGCCAACGCAGGCCGGCCATGAACAGCACGAAGGTGCCGGAGGCCAGAATCAGCAGCGAGGTCCCGAGGTCAGGCTGGCGCACGATCAGAATGAACGGCAGGCCGATCAGCCCCAGGCTCACCGCCACATGCTTCAAATGCGGCGGCAACGTGCGTTTGGACAAGTACCAGGCAATGGTCGCTGGCATGATGATCTTCATGAATTCCGAGGGCTGGAAGCGAATCACGCCGGGAATGTTGATCCAGCGCGTCGCGCCCATGGCGTTGTGGCCCATGACGTCCACCGCCACCAGCAGCAACACGCCAAACACATAGGCCACCGGCACCCAGCGGGCCATGAAGCGCGGTTCCAGCTGGGCGATGACGAACATCGAAACCAGGCCGATGCCGAACGAGGTGGTCTGCTTGATCAAAAGATCCCAGCTCTTGCCGCTGGCCGAATACAGCACGAACAGGCTGCCGGCTGCGAGGGTCAGCAGCAGGATCAGCAGAGGGCCATCGACGTGGATCTTGTTCAGAAAGGTGGCGCGTCGGCGCATCACATCTTCGCTGGAGAGGATGCGGTCGAAATTACTCTTCACGGGCCGCGGTCTCCGGAGGCAGTGTATTGCTGGCGTATTCGGGTTTCAGATGGCCATCCGGGCCCAGCAGCCATGCATCCATGACCTGGCGAACCACGGGCGCGGCGACGCCGGAGCCGGACTCACCGTTCTCGATCATCACCGCCACCACGATTTTCGGGTTGTCCGCCGGTGCGAAGCCAACGAACAGCGCGTGGTCGCGATGGCGCTCCTGAACCTTGGAGCGGTCGTATTTCTCGCCCTGGCGGATGGCGACGACCTGTGCGGTACCGCTCTTGCCCGCGATCCGGTATTGCGCACCGATCGACGCCTTGCGCGCGGTCCCCCGAGCGCCGTGCATCACCTGCTGCATGCCGTGGTTGACCTTGGCCCAGTCGCTCGGGTCGCGCAGGACGATGTCCGGCATCGGGTTGGGGTCGACCGGCTTCTGGCCTTCGATGGTCTTGGCCAGGTGCGGCCGGTTCCATTTGCCCTTGTTGGCCACCAGCGCCGTGGCTTGCGCCAGCTGCAGCGGAGTGGCCTGCATGTAGCCCTGGCCGATCCCGAGAATCAGGGTTTCACCGGGGAACCAGGCCTGGCGACGAGTGATGCGCTTCCAGTCGCGGGAGGGCATCAGGCCCGGCGATTCCTCGAACATGTCCAGCGAGACCTTCTGGCCGATGCCGAACTTGTTCAGGTACGAAGACAGCCGATCGATGCCGACCTTGTGCGCCAGATCGTAGAAGTAGGTGTCGTTGGAGCGCATGATCGCGGTGTCCAGGTCCACCCAGCCGTCACCGGTGCGGTTCCAGTTGCGGTACTTGTGGTCGTAGTTGGGCAGCATGTAGTACCCGGGATCGAACACCCGCGAAGTCGCGGTGACCACGCCGGTATCCAGCCCCGCAATCGCCACCGCCGGCTTGATGGTCGAGCCCGGCGGGTACAGGCCGCGCAGAATGCGGTTGAACAGCGGACGGTCCACCGAATCGCGCAGTTCCGAATAGGCCTTGAAGCTGATGCCGGTGACGAACGGGTTAGGGTCGAAGCTTGGCTGGCTGACCATCGCCAGCACCTCGCCAGTGCTCGGGTCCAGCGCCACCACCGCGCCGCGACGCCCGGCCAGCGCGGCCTCGGCGGCTTCCTGCAGCTGGATGTCGAGGCTCAGAACAATGTCCTTCCCCGGCACCGGGTCAGTGCGTTTGAGCACCCGCAGCACGCGGCCACGGGCGTTGGTTTCGACTTCCTCGTAACCCACCTGGCCGTGTAGCTCGGGCTCGTAGAAACGCTCGACGCCGGTCTTGCCCATGTGATGGGTGCCGCTGTAATTCACCGGATCGAGGGTTTTCAGCTCTTTCTCGTTGATCCGCCCCATGTAACCGACCGAGTGCGCGAAATGCGCGCCCTGTGGATAGTGGCGGATCAGCTGGGCGACCACTTCAACGCCCGGCAGACGGAACTGGTTGACGGCAATCCGGGCGATCTGTTCTTCGGTCAGCTCGAACAGGATCGGCACCGGCTCGAACGGACGGCGCCCCTGCTTCATGCGCTTTTCGAAGATGATCCGGTCGTCCGGCGTCAGTTCCAGCACTTCGATGATGGTGTCCAGCACCTTGGCCCACTCACCGCCGGAACGCTCGCGGGTCATGCTCAGGTTGAAGCTGGGTCGGTTGTCGGCGATCACCACGCCATTACGGTCGTAGATCAGGCCGCGGCTCGGCGGAATCGGCTGAACGTGAACGCGGTTGTTTTCCGACAGGGTCGAGTGGTAGTCGTACTGGATGACTTGCAGGAAGTACAGCCGCGCCACCAACACGCAGATCAGCACGATCACGATGCCAGCACCGACCACGACGCGGTTGCGCACCAGGCGTGCGTCCTTTTCGTGATCTTTCAGGCGTATCGGCTGAGACATTTAGGGCGTGTTCACAGTGAAGGCAGCGGCGCTACTTGTGATAAGGGTGACCGGACAACACCGTCCAGGCACGATAAATCTGCTCGCCGATGAGGATGCGCACCAGCGGATGCGGCAAGGTCAACGGCGACAACGACCAGCGCTGCTCGGCACGGGCACAGACCTCCGGCGCCAGCCCTTCCGGGCCGCCGACCATCAGGTTGACCGTGCGCGAATCCAGGCGCCAGCGGTCGAGCTCGCCCGCCAGTTGCTCGGTGCTCCACGGCTTGCCATGCACTTCGAGGGTGACGATCCGCTCGCCCGGCTGCACCTTGGCCAGCATGGCCTCGCCTTCCTGACGGATCAGGCGGGCCACGTCGGCGTTCTTGCCACGGGTGTTGAGCGGAATCTCCACCAGTTCCAGGGCCAGTTCCGATGGCAGACGCTTGGCGTACTCGTGCCAACCCTCTTCCACCCACTTGGGCATGCGTGAACCGACAGCGATCAGGCGCAGACGCACGGCAAGCCCTTATTCGTTGCCTGGCGTGTGGTGCGCGCCGCTGGCGGCACGGCTCTGCTCGGCGCCCATCCACAGACGCTCCAGGTCGTAGAACTGGCGCGCGGCGGCGGTCATCATGTGCACGATCACGTCGCCCAGGTCCAGCAGCACCCAGTCGCTCTCGCCCTTGCCTTCTTCGCCCAGCGGTTGGGCGCCCTTGGCTTTCACGTTCTCGCGAACCTTGTCGAGCATCGCGTTGATCTGACGGTTCGAGGTACCGGTGGCGATCACCATGTAGTCGGTCAGGCTGTGCTTGTCACGCACGTCGATGATCTGGATGTCCTGGGCCTTGACGTCTTCCAGAGCGGCCTTGGCCAGTTCAACCAGCTCTTCGCCGGACAGGGAAATCTTTTGCTGTGTCATATAAAACTCATTCAGTTCAATTGGGTACACGGTACAGTCCGTGCGCCTCGATGTAGGCCAGTACCGCGTCTGGCACCAGAAAACGTACCGACTTACCGCTGGCCAGCAGTTGGCGGATCTGGGTGGCAGACACCGAAAGCGGCGTCTGCCAGACGAATGTAATGTGTCCGCCGGGCCCCTTCAGGGCCTTTGGATCGCTGACTGCGCGCGCCGCCAGCAGGTTGCGCATGGCATCGGGCGACTCGCTGTCGGCGTCCGGGCGTTGCAGCACCACGATATGGCAGTGCTCCAGCAACTCTTCCCATCGGTGCCAGGTCGGCAGCCCGCAGAAGGCATCCCAACCCAGCAACAAAAATAGCTGATCATCGACGGCCAGTTCCTCGCGCATCGATTCCAGCGTGTCGATGGTGTAAGACGGTTTGTCCCGCAACAGTTCGCGGTCGTCCACCGTCAGTGGCGACACGCCCTTTACCGCGCTTTGCACCATCGCCAGACGGTCCTGCGCCGATACTCCGGGCATGTCGCGATGAGGCGGCCTGGCGCTGGGCGTCAGGCGCAACTCATCGAGTTCAAGCAGCGCGGCGACTTCCAGAGCGCCGCGCAAGTGGCCGATGTGCACCGGGTCGAAGGTGCCGCCGAGCATGCCGATGCGTTTCGGCTTGCGCGTGGCTTTCTTCCCGGCCGGTCTGGCCACTGTTTTCGTATTCACGCCCGTCGGCTGCCGAACCTCGGCCAAGTCAGACCGGCCCCTGTCCGCGCAGCTGGCGGCCGTCGCCGACCACCAGATACTTCTCGCACGTCAGGCCTTCCAGACCGACCGGACCACGGGCGTGGATCTTGTCGGTAGAGATGCCGATTTCCGCGCCAAGACCGTATTCGAAGCCGTCGGCGAAGCAGGTCGGTGCGTTGATCATTACCGAACTCGAATCGACTTCGGCCATGAAACGGCGGACCTGAGCCTGATGTTCGGAGATGATGGCGTCGCTGTGATGCGAACCGTAATGGTTGATGTGCTCGATGGCCTGATCCAGCCCGGTGACTACGCGGATCGACAGGATCGCTGCCAGATATTCGGTGTGCCAGTCTTCTTCGGTGGCCGGGATCGCTTCGATCAGCTCGCGAGTACGCTCGCAACCGCGCAGTTCGACGCCTTTTTCACGGAACTGGGCAGCCATCTGCGGCAGGAAGTCGGCCGCGATCGCCTGATCCACCAGCAGGGTTTCCATGGCGCCGCAGATGCCATAGCGATAAGTCTTGGCATTGAAGGCGATGCGCTGGGCTGCAGCCAGATCGGCGTGGGCACTGACGTAAACGTGGCAGATGCCGTCCAGATGCTTGATCACCGGCACGCGGGCGTCGCGGCTGATGCGCTCGATCAGGCCCTTGCCGCCACGGGGCACGATCACGTCCACGTACTCGGGCATGGTGATCAGGGCGCCAACGGCGGCGCGGTCAGTGGTTTCCACCACTTGCACCACTGCAGCGGGCAGACCGGCCTCGGCCAGACCGCGCTGGATGCAGGCGGAAATGGCGCGATTGGAATGGATGGCCTCGGAGCCGCCACGCAGGATGGTGGCGTTGCCGGACTTCAGGCACAGGCTGGCGGCGTCGATGGTCACGTTCGGGCGCGACTCATAAATGATGCCGACCACGCCCAGCGGCACGCGCATCTTGCCGACCTGAATGCCCGACGGCTGAAAACTCATGTCACGAATGGTGCCGACCGGGTCCGGCAGACCTGCGACCTGACGCAAACCGGCGATCATGCTGTCGATGCGCGCCGGGGTCAGGGCCAGACGCTCGAGCATCGCCGGTTCCAGACCATTGGCGCGCCCGTTGGCCAGATCCTGCTCGTTGGCGGCGGTCAGCTCGTCCCGGGCGGCATCCAGCGCAGCGGCGGTGGCGGCCAGCGCGCGGTTTTTCTGCGCGGTGCTGGCACGGCCGATCACGCGGGAGGCTTCGCGGGCGGCGCGACCCAGGCGGGTCATGTAGTCAAGAACGGACTCAGTCATGGTCTCAGAGGTCTTGGCAGAGAAGAAAGCGGCCGATTATAGCTGCCGGGCGTGACGAACGACAGCGGCGACAGGCGGATGGTCGATATAAGCCGGAATATCAGCTCCTGACGGCAATAAATAACTCCCGTAGCAGCACGGCTTGCCGGCGGGAGCGGCGTGTCAGGCGACTTATTCGTCACAGACATATCGCCCCGCCGGCAAGCCGGACTGCTACGGGCGCGTTTTGTGGCCATTCAGCCGCAATTAAGCCTCGTATTGCTATCATCGCCAGCCATGCCCTCAAGTAGCCTTCCCATGCCCGACCACGCCCCGCGCGCCCTGCCCGACGCCTTCTTCGATCGCGATGCCCAGACCCTTGCGCAGGATTTGCTGGGCAAGGTGGTGCGGCACAAGGTCGGCCAATTGTGGCTGTCGGCGCGCATCATAGAGACCGAAGCCTATTACCTCGAGGAAAAAGGCAGCCATGCCTCCCTCGGCTACACAGAAAAGCGTAAGGCTTTGTTTCTGGATGGCGGGCACATCTATATGTACTACGCCCGCGGCGGCGATTCGCTGAACTTCAGCGCCCAGGGGCCGGGCAATGCCGTGCTGATCAAATCCGCCTATCCGTGGGTCGACGCATTCAGTAACGAAAACAGCCTGGCCCAGATGCAACTCAACAACCCCGATGCCAGCGGCAACCTGCGCCCCGCCGAGCGCCTGTGTGCCGGGCAGACCCTGCTGTGCAAGGCGCTGGGGCTGAGGGTGCCGATGTGGGACGGCAAGCGCTTCGATCATGAGCAGATCTTCGTCGAAGACGTCGGCCAGCGCCCGTCACGCATCATCCAGACCACCCGCCTGGGCATCCCCACCGGGCGCGATGAGCAATTGATGTATCGCTTCGTCGACGCCGACTACGCGCGTTTCTGCACACGGAACCCTCTGCGACGCGGCCAAGTCGAAGGCCGCGATTACCATTTCATCGAGCAAGGACACTGACCCATGGGCTCATGGCTCGACAGCATCACCACCTGGCTGACCCTCAATCCGTCGTGGCTCGGCGCTGCGCTGTTTCTGGTCTCGTTTCTGGAATGCCTGGCCATCGCAGGCATCATCGTGCCCGGCACCGTGGCGCTGTTCGCCATTGCTGCGCTGGCGGGGAGCGGCATTCTCGATCTGAGTCAGGCGCTGCTGCTGGGTTTTCTCGGCGGGCTGCTGGGCGATCTGATTTCCTACTTCGTGGGCCGACGTTTCCACCAGAACATTCGGCGCTTGCCCGGCTTGCGTCATCACCCCGAGTGGATCGCCGGCGCAGAGAGCTATTTCCAGCGTTACGGCATCGCAAGCCTGCTGGTGGGGCGTTTCATCGGGCCACTGCGGCCGATGCTGCCGATGGTCGCGGGCATGTTCGACATGCCGTTCGTGCGTTTTGCCGCGGTCAGTGTGGTGGCCGCTGCCGGTTGGTCGGTGGCGTACATCCTGCCGGGCTGGGCGGCCGGGGCGGCGATTCGCTTGCCATTGCCTGAAGGTTTCTGGCCGCAGGCCGGGGTGGTCGGCGCCGGGCTGGCGATTCTGCTGGGGGTGGCGATCCATTGCAGCGCCCACGGCAAACGCTACGCCACCCGACTGATCGCGCTGATCAGCTTCATTCTGCTGACGGCGGTGTTTCTCGGCTGGCCTTATCTGGCACACCTGGACCAGGGCGTGATGACGCTGGTGCAGGAACATCGCAGTGATGTGGCGCAAACCTTCGTCGTGCTGGTCACCGGCCTTGGCGACTTCAAGACCCAGTTCTGCGCGGCCGCAGTGCTGCTGCTGATTCTGCTGGCGACCCGCCAATGGCGCCACGCGGTCTTCGCCTGTTCCACCACGCTGGGCGCGGCGATCATCAACCAGTGCATGAAACACACCTTCGCCCGCGCCCGCCCCGAAGTGCTGGCCGAACCTTTGAGCACCTACAGCATGCCCAGCGGCCACGCCTCGGCGTCCTTTGCGCTGTTCATGACCCTGGCGGTGCTGGCAGGACGCGAACAACCCGTGCGCCTGCGCCTGACCTGGTTGCTGCTCGGGGTGATTCCGGCCGCGTCGATCGCCATGTCGCGAGTGTACCTGGGCGTGCACTGGCCTACGGACGTGCTGGCGGGGATGCTGCTGGCGTTCTTTGCCTGCGCGGCGAGCCTGGCGCTGGTGGAGCGCAAACAGCCGCTGCCCGCCCTGCCGCTGCGGGTGTGGTGGTGGCTGTTACCGGCGATGATCCTGCTGCTGAGTGGGTTCGCGTTTCACTCGCTGACCCATGGGTTGGTGCGATATGAATATTGAAACTAACCGGCACATCTTCATCGCCTGAACCATCTTTCGCGAATGAATTCGCTCCTACAGGGGGATTCGCGTACGTCCGAGATCCAGAGACGTCCGCAGACCTGTAGGAGCGAATTTATTCGCGAATCGCCGGGGCATTCGACACAGTTATCGAGGTGTTCGCCTTCGCCAACTACGCCTGCATATCCCCCTGCATCTCATCGAGCAGATCCTGAATCGCGTCAAGCCGTTCTTCGGCGTCGTCGATTTCCAGCAACTCGATCTTGTCCTCTTCGGCAAACGGCAACAGGTACGCCAGCTGATTGCTCAGTGAACGCTGGCCGCTGGCCGACAGGCCCATGTTCAGCGCTGCGACCATCGGATGCTCGGCCAGCGCCGCCAGCAGCGCGACCAGGTCTTCATCTTCTTCCTGCAGCGGTTGCTCTTGCGGTTCTTCCAGCCACTCGACCTCGGCGATCAGCAGGTTGTCGCGCTGGGCCTGCGCCTCGGTGACCCGAAAACGCCGCCCGCCGACCACGCGAATGCCCAGCAGGCCGTTGTCCTGTTGTTGAAAATCGGTCACCAGCGCCTCGCAGCCGATCTGCGAGAACCCCTCGGGCACATCGCCCACTTCGCTGCCTTCGGTGATGCAGACCACGCCGAAGCCTTCGCCCTGCTTCATGCAGCGCCCGATCATGTCCAGATAACGCGCCTCGAAAATCTGCAGATCCAGGACACAGCCCGGAAACAGCACGGCGTTCAGCGGAAACAGCGGCAACGACATAGATCCATCCTCAAGCAGCCCGTTTTCGGGCGATCGTCTTCACACAAACCGGCGCTACACCACCAGCGACACCGCCAGCGGCAGGAACAACGCAGTGGCAACGCCCATCAAACTCATGGCCAGCGCCGCGAAGGCGCCGCATTCTTCACCTTCCTGCAACGCCGCCGAAGTGCCCACCGCGTGGGCCGTCAGCCCCAGCGCCATGCCTCGCGCTTCCGGGCTTCGTACCCCGGCCAGCGTCAACAGACCGGGGCCGAATATGCCGCCGATAACGCCGGTAATCAACACGAAAACCGCTGCCAGCGCAGCCACGCCGCCAATCTGCTCGGCCACCAGCATCGCAATCGGCGAGGTCACCGATTTGGGCGCCATGGTCATCAGGATCATGTGGTCGGCGCCCAGTACCCAGCCCAGCGCCACGCACAGCCCGGTCGCAAGCACCCCGCCAATCACCAGCGTAGTCAAGACCGGCCAGAACAACTGCCGGATGCGCCGCAGATTCAGATAAAGCGGCACCGCCAGCGCCACCGTCGCCGGGCCCAGCAGGATGCTGAGGATCTCGGTGCTCTTGCGGTACTCGGCGTAATCCAGCCCGCAGGTGACCAGCACACCGATCACCACCAGCATCGACACCAGCACCGGCTGCAGGAACACCCAACGGGTTTTCTCGTAACCGGCCAGCACCAGTTGATAGGCGCCCAGGGTGATGGCGATACCGAACAGCGGATGGTGGATCACCGACAACCACGCGCCATGCCAGTCCAGATTCATGAGCGCTCCTGCTGGCTGGGTTGATGATCGCTGTGTTGGCGGTCGATGAGTTTTTGCATCAACCAGCCAGCAAAGGTGAGCGAGATCATCAGCGACAGCACCAGAGACCCGACAATGGCCCAGAAATCGTCGGCGATCTGCCCGGCATACACCATCACGCCCACCGCAGGCGGCACCAGCAACAACGGCAGATAGCGCAGCAGGCTGCCAGCCGCGAGGCTGATCGGCTCGCTGACTTCACCGCGCACCATCAGGTAGATCATCAACAGCACAAGGCCAATGATCGGCCCGGGCAGTATCGAAAGGATCAGGTGATTGAGCGCCGTCCCCACCAATTGGAACAGCACCAACCACGTCAGGCCTCTTAGCAACATATTGAAAACACTCCAGCAAAATCGCGGCGGCATTATACGCACGCCGCCCGGCAAGCTATGGGGCGGTATTCGCAAAGCTGCGGTTCTTGACCGATGCCTGGCGGCGTGGTGATCTTGAGCCCGCCCTGACCTGTGGGAGTGAGCTTGCTCGCGAATGAGTTGTGTCAGTCACATTATCTGGCACTGACACAACGCATTCGCGAGCAAGCTCACTCCTACAGGGAACTCAGATCACGCAAGAATGGCGCCCAATCAGACAGAGTTGTAAAAATAGTTGATTCACTAAGGAGAGTATCGATGCCCTATGTACCTGTTGCAGAGCTCAAGAGTTATGAAGGCAAGGAACTGGGAAGTTCCGAGTGGCTGACGATCGATCAGGCACGTATCAATCTGTTTGCCGAAGCCACGGGCGACTTCCAGTTCATTCACGTTGACCCGGTCAAGGCCGCGCAGACTCCGTTTGGCTCGACCATCGCGCACGGTTTTCTGTCGCTGTCGCTGATTCCCAAGCTCATGGAATCGCTGCTGGTGGTGCCCGAAGGCCTGAAAATGGCGGTCAACTACGGCCTGGACAGTGTGCGTTTCATCCAGCCGGTCAAGGTCGATTCGCGCGTTCGTCTAAAAGTTGCCCTGACCGAAGTCACCGAAAAGAAGCCCGGCCAGTGGTTGCTCAAAGCCACTGCAACGCTTGAAATCGAAGGGCAGGACAAGCCTGCGTTCATCGCTGAACCCCTTTCCCTCTGCTTCGTGTAAGCGCTGCTGAACATGAAACAGTCGTAACTGACTGTTTCATGACGCTTCCCGGCTGCGGCATACTCGCTGCGGCCGTGTGAGCGACTCGATACAAAAAACGCGAATCCGATCACGCCGAACCCATTCATCTGCGGGATTTACCATGCGTGCGTTTGCCCCTCTGGCACTGACCCTTCTGCTGACCGCCTGCGGAGACGGCGAATCGCTGTTGCCGCCTGACGCCCGCCTGCCCGATGGCGGCCGCTACCGTGGCGACGTGGTCAACGGCGTGTTGCAGGGCAAGGGCCGCATCGATTACCCCAATGGCAGCTGGTATGCCGGGGAATTCAGCAAAGGCCAGTGGAATGGCCAGGGCGAATGGCACGCCAGCAACGGCGACGTCTATAAAGGTGGCTTCAAGGACGGCCTGTTCGACGGGCCGGGCGCCCTGACCACTAGCAGCGGCACCTACGTAGGCGGCTACAAACTGGGGCGGCGCGAGGGCGAAGGCACGCTCAAAGAGCACGGCATGAGCTACCGCGGCGAGTTCAAGGCCGACCTGTACGACGGCCTGGGCCACCTGGAACTGGAAGACGGCAGCGACTACCAGGGCCAGTTCAGCCACGGCAAACCCAACGGCGAAGGCCAGCGCAGCGATGGGTCGGGCAATCAGTTCAGCGGCAAGTTCGTCAACGGCCAGCTCGAAGGCACCGGCAACTTCAATAGTGCCGATGGCGATCAGTATGTCGGCGGCTTTCATAACAACCAGCTCAATGGTCGCGGCCGTTATGAAAACGCCGACGGCGATGTCTGGTCGGGGCAGTTCAAGGACGGTGCCTTTACCGGCAAGGGCGAGCTGATCGGCGCGGACGGCACCAGCTATCAGGGCCAGTTCCGCAACTGGCGCTTCGTGGGCGAAGGCCGCTTGAAACTGCCGGACGGCACGCTGTATGTCGGCCAGTTCGACAACGACACCTATGACGGCCCCGGCGTGCTGACCACACCGGACGGCCAGGTGCAGAGCGGCACCTGGGCCAATGGCCAGCGCGTGCGTGACACCTTTGGCAAACTGCTGCCTGACCCGCTGGAAACCGGCCTGCTCGCCCAGGGCCCACTGCTGGACAAGGCCCTGGCCGCAGTGCCCGCCTCGACGCCTGCGACCGAGCTCTACACCCTGGTGGTCGGCGGCGATGGCAAACAAAGTGTGTTCATGCGCGAGGCCGATTACGTCAACAAGTTGCTGGCCACGCGCTTTGGCGCCTTTGGCCAGATCTCGCTGGTCAACCATCGCGACCATATGGCCGACCGGCCGCTGGCCACGCGGGAAAACATCAGCCGCGCGGTGCAGACCATCGCCCAGCGCAGCGGCCCGGAAGACCTGGTGTTCATTTACCTGACCAGCCACGGCACCCATGACCACGAACTGGTGCTGGACCAACCGCGCCTGGAGCTGTCCGACCTGCCCGCCAACGAGATGGCCTCGGTGCTGGCGCCGCTGAAGAATCGCGACAAGGTGGTGGTGATTTCCGCCTGTTATTCCGGCGGTTTCATCCCGGCGATCAAGGACGAACGAACCATGGTCATCACCGCCTCGCGGCAAGACCGGGTGTCGTTCGGCTGCTCCGAAGAAGCCGACTTCACCTACTTCGGCGAAGCTCTGTTCGGCAAGGCGCTGGTGGAGACCGACGATTTGCAGCAGGCCTTCAACGAAGCCAAGGTCACGGTGGCGCAGCGGGAAATCGAAGAAAACTTCGAAGCCTCCGAGCCGCAGATCTGGGCACCGAAGGGCGTGCTCGCGCGCTGGAAGCAACTGCGCAAGAGCCAGGCAGAGCGCGCACTCAATACCGTGTTCATCGGCAAAGGCCTGAATGCGGCGCCAAGTCACTGAACAGATGAAGAATCTGAAAAATTTGTGAAACCCGCGAGGTTGACCGGCAGTCTCTTGCGATAGAGCGCCTATGCTTGTGTCGTATCAAGGGAGAAAGACCATGTACTTGACGCCGCAACACATCCTGCTTGCCGGAGCCACTGGATTGACAGGCGAGCACTTGCTCGACCGCCTGCTCAGCGAACCCACCGTCAGCCGCGTGCTGGCCCCCAGCCGCCGGCCATTGGCCGAACACCCGCACCTGGAAAACCCGGTGGGCGATTTCACCTCACTGCTCGCCGAACTGGGTGGCCGGGTGGACATCGCCTTCTGCTGTCTGGGCAGCACCATCAAGCAGGCAGGCTCGCAGGATGCATTTCGCGCGGTCGACATGGACATGGTCGTCGCATTTGGCAAACGCGCTCGGGAATTGGGCGCACGTCATCTGCTGGTGGTCAGCGCGGTGAATGCCGACCCTGAATCGAGCATTTTCTACAGCCGCGTCAAAGGCGAGATGGAAGCCGCACTGCGCGCGCAAAACTGGCCGCAATTGACGATTGCCCGCCCTTCGCTGCTGCTGGGCGATCGCGCCGATCAGCGCCTGGTGGAACAACTGGCCGCGCCAATCGCCAAGCTGATCCCCGGCAAATACGGCGGCATCGAAGCCTGCCACCTGGCCCGCGCACTGTGGCGCCTGGCGCTGGAGGAGCAGGACGGGGTGAGGATTGTCGAGTCCGATGAGTTGCGGCGGTTGGGGAAATAACACCGGCTCGCAAAAACAACGCATCCCCCCTGTAGGAGCGAATTCATTCGCGATTGGCCGGTGCAGCCGACGCATCTCTGTCGTCTGGAACATCCTTCGCGAATGAATTCGCTCCTACAGATAGCCCGACGCACGCCAGGCATTTGGAGGTGTTCATCGAAGGTAAGAGGGGGGCGATGAAGGTGCGCCTGCGCTACATCCCGCCCGTGGCCTGAAACCCTACGCCCAACTCCGTCAGCACCGACAACGGCAACAGCACCGTGTCGAGCAACGCACTGCCCGGCAGATCCAGCATCGGGTATTTCGGGGCTTCGGCGCCGAAACGGTCCTTCTCGCAGCAACCGCCGCGGATCGCATACCAGTCCAGCCGCGTGCCGGAATAGATCACCGGCGCGCCGGGCTGATTGGCGTCCAGGGTGCGCACGGTCGAGCACCCCGTCGCCAACAGCAGTCCGAGGGTGAGCACAAAGAGCTTCTTATTCATCGGCACCGAAGTGATGCTCGCCCCAGCGCGGCAGCATGTCTTGAGGAATATTGAGCAGATTGAGCACCCGCGCCACGACGAAATCCACCAGATCATCGATGGTCTGCGGTTGATGATAGAAACCGGGCGAAGCCGGCAGGATCACGGCGCCCATGTTCGACAACTTGAGCATGTTCTCCAGATGAATGCTGGAAAACGGCGCCTCGCGTGGCACCAGAATCAACTGGCGACGCTCCTTGAGCGTGACATCGGCTGCGCGCTCGATCAGGTTGTTGCAGGCACCGGTGGCGATGGCCGACAGGGTGCCAGTCGAACACGGCACCACCACCATCGCGCTCGGCGAGCCGGAGCCAGACGCCACCGGCGACATCCAGTCTTCCTTGCCATAAACACGGATCTGGCCATCGGCCGCGCCCGTGTACTCGGTCAGAAACGCCTGCATCATCTGCGGCTTGGACGGCAGCGTGACATCAGTTTCGGTGGCCATCACCAGTTGCGCGGCCTTGGAGATCAGGAAATGCACTTCCCGATCTTCCCGCACCAGGCAATCGAGCAGACGCAGGCCGTATTGCGCGCCGGACGCGCCGGTCATCGCCAGGGTGATGCGTTCCGGGCCGCTCATGTGAGCGCCTCGGCCAGTTTGCCGTGCAGCCCGCCGAAGCCGCCGTTGCTCATGATCACCACGTGAGTACCCGGCTGGGCCTGGCTTTTCACGCGCTCGATGATGGCCTCCAGCGAATCGCAGACCACCGCTGGCACTTTGCACTGTGCGGCCGTGGCGCCCAGATCCCAGCCCAGATTGGCCGGGGCGTACCAGACCACCTGATCGGCCTGCTCGACGCTCTCTGGCAGGCCATCGCGGTGGGCACCGAGCTTCATGGAATTGGAGCGAGGCTCGACGATGGCGATGATCGGCGAATCACCGACCTTTTTGCGCAGGCCGTCCAGCGTGGTGGCGATCGCAGTCGGGTGGTGGGCGAAGTCGTCGTAAATGGTGATGCCGCGCACCTCGGCGACCTTCTCCATGCGCCGCTTCACGCTCTTGAAGGCGCTCAAGGCTTCGACGCCCTGCGCTGGCACAACGCCAACATGCCGCGCCGCGGCCAGCGTGGCCAAGGCGTTAGCGACGTTGTGCTGGCCAGTCATGTCCCAATGGACGACGCCTTGCGCCACGCCTTCGAACAGCACTTCGAATTTCGAGCCGTCTTCGCTCAGCAGCTTGGCTTGCCACTGCCCGCCAGCGCCTGTGGTCTGAACCGGCGTCCAGCAGCCCATCTTGATCACGCGCTCCAGCGCAGGCTCGGTGGTCGGGTGAATGACCAGGCCTTCGCTCGGGATTGTGCGCACCAAGTGATGGAATTGCCGCTCGATGGCTGGCAGATCCGGGAAGATATCGGCGTGATCGAACTCAAGATTGTTGAGGATCGCCGTGCGCGGGTGGTAATGAACGAACTTGGAACGCTTGTCGAAAAAGGCGCTGTCGTATTCGTCGGCCTCGACCACGAAGAACGGCGTGTCGCCCAGGCGCGCCGACACCGAGAAGTTCTGCGGCACGCCACCGATCAGGAAGCCCGGGCTCATGCCCGCGTGCTCCAGCACCCAGGCGAGCATGCTGCTGGTGGTGGTCTTGCCGTGGGTGCCCGCAACCGCCAGCACCCAGCGGCCTTGCAGCACGTGATCGGCCAGCCACTGCGGGCCGGAAACATACGGCAAACCTTTGTTCAGGACATATTCCACGGCGGGGTTGCCACGGGACATGGCATTGCCGACCACCACCAGATCCGGCGCAGGCTCAAGGTGCGAAGGGTCATAGCCCTGCATCAGTTCGATGCCCTGCGCCTGGAGCTGCGTGCTCATCGGCGGATAGACGTTGGCGTCGGAGCCCGTGACTTTGTGGCCCAGATCCTTGGCGAGAACCGCCAGCGAGCCCATGAACGTGCCGCAGATACCCAGAATATGAATGTGCATGACCGACCTCTTAAAACATTCGCGCAGGTTAGCTTAGAGAGGGTCGGTTCGCACAGTTCAATCGGTACTTGGCATCCTTTGTCATGCACTGAACCTGTAGGAGCGAATTCATTCGCGAAGTGATGGTTCAGGCCACACACCTCTTTCGCCTGAAAGATCTTTCGCGAATGAATTCGCTCCTACAATTGTAACGTTCTGTGCCTGCGGGCTACCGGGCGATCCCGTGCTTGCGCAGCTTTCTATACAGGGTATTACGGCTCACTCCCAATTCCCGTGCGGCATGTGTCATGTGCCAGCGCTGCGCTTCCAGAATCTGGATCAACGCCGCTCGCTCGGCGCACTCAAGCGGCGAGTCTTCGGCTTCGGCAGCAATGTCCTTGGTACACGCGCTCTGCCGAATCACCAGCGGCAGATCGCCATACCCCACCTGCCCGTCTTCACACAACGCCGCCAGCGTGCGCAGGACATTACGCATCTGCCGCACGTTGCCCGGCCAGGCGAAGTCGAGCAGCGCCTGTCGTGCGTCCGCCTCGATCATGACCACATGACCGCCCGCCTCTTCCTCCAGCAGAAAGTCCAGCAACTGCGCCTTGTCGCTGCGTTCTCTCAGCGCAGGCAGGGCGATTTCCAGGCCGTTGAGCCGGTAATAGAGGTCTTCGCGAAAACTGCCATCCTCCACACGGCCCAGCAAATTCCGGTGGGTCGCGCTGATGATTCGTACATCCACCGCCTGCGGCTCACCGCCGATGGGCACCACCAGCCGGTCTTCCAGCACCCGCAGCAAGCGGGTCTGCAACGCCACCGGCATGTCGCCGATTTCATCGAGGAACAGCGTGCCACCATCGGCCTGCTGCAACTTGCCGCGCATGCCTTCCTTGCGCGCGCCGGTGAAACTGCCACCGCGATAGCCGAACAGCTCACTCTCGATCAGGCTCTCCGGAATCGCCGCGCAGTTCAGCGCCACGAAGGGCTGCTGCGAGCGGCCACTGGCCTGATGCACGGCCTTGGCGAAGGCCTCTTTGCCGGAGCCGGTTTCGCCGTTGATCAACAGCGGCACGTCGCGTTCGAAGACTTTCAAGGCGCGACGCATATCAGCCTGCAAAGACGGATCGCCCAGGAAAATGCCGGTGATCGCGGGTCGCGTCGCCGGTTTGCTGACGACCGGGGTGGCAATCGCCTTCGCCACAGGTTGCGTGTGCCCACGCAAGACTGCGAAAAACCCTCGCCCATCGCGGGTGCGCAACGGCCAACTGGCCGCTGCGTCGGGTGAAGCGCGGCTCATCAGTTCATCCAGCGAACAATCGAACAAGGCCTCCACCGGCTGGCCGATCAGCTCGACACGACCCAAGCTCAACATGTTCAACGCACTCTGGTTCAGCGCACTGACCCGCCCTTCGCCGTCGAACGCCAACAGCCCCTCACTGAACAGCCCGACAGAACCGGCCTGCAGGTGAAAGCGCAGCAGCCACTGATCAGCGAAATGGCTGAGGAAGTACCGGCTTTCGATCATCTTCGCCGACAGATTGACCAGCGCCATGGTGTGGAACTGGCTCTGGCGGGACACATCGTGCCGCGCCGACGAGACGTCGAGCACGGCCAGCAGATCGCCATGAGGATCGAACACCGGGCTCGCCGAGCAGGTCAGCCCGGTGTGCCGCCCGCGAAAGTGTTCGTCGCGATGGATCGTCACCGATTGCCGCTCCACCAGGCAGGTGCCGATGCCGTTGGTGCCCTCCCGCGCCTCGCTCCAGTCGGCGCCCAGCCACAGGCCGGCGCGCTCGAAAATCCGGCGCTCGCTGTCCTGGGTCACACAGTTGAGGATCACCCCGCGCGCGTCGGTCAGCAACACTGCGTTTCCGCCTGAGAGCTGCTGATGCAGGCTGTTCATCTCGCCGCCGGCAATGCTCAGCACATGTTGCAGACGCTCACGGCTTTCCAGCACCCGGGCGTGCTCCAGCACGGTGGGCGCCATGGCTTGCGCGGGGTCCAGGTGATAGTCGTCCAGGCAACGCTGCCATGAGCGGGCAATGGACGGGTCGGCGCCAGGGCCGTAACGATGATCGGCCTTGCCTTGGGCGAAAGTCAGGACTTGCCGGGCATGGCGGGCGAGGTGATTGCTATGCATTTTCTTGTTGTTCCTGAGCATGCTCACGGCCCAGCATCCTCCTCGCCTTGCTCCATTGCAATGCTTGCCAGGACGCATCGCGCTCAGGTGTCCCACATCCGATACGAACTGTCACCCTGCCCGTCCCGCAACTGGCACAAGGACAGTACCCAAGCGTCTGATTTTTCGGCAAAAGCCTTGTAAACCGGGCACCGCACGGCACTGGCCCGCGCTTTGCTCTACGCTTTTATCAAGCGCAGCAGCGCGTTATCCCCACACAATCACAAGAGCAAGGAGATATTCACCATGCGTTATGCCCATCCCGGTACTGAAGGCTCGATCGTTACCTTCAAGGCCAAATACGGCAACTACATCGGTGGCGAATTCGTGCCGCCGGTCAAAGGCCAGTACTTTGAAAACACCTCGCCGATCACCGGCAAGCTGATCGCCGAATTTCCTCGCTCCACTGCCGAAGACATCGATAAAGCCCTGGACGCCGCCCACGCCGCTGCCGATGCGTGGGGCAAGACTTCCGTTCAGGAGCGCTCGCTGACCCTGCTGAAAATCGCCGACCGCATCGAGCAGAACCTCGAACTGCTGGCCGTGACCGAAACCTGGGACAACGGCAAGGCCGTGCGCGAAACCCTCAACGCCGACATCCCGCTGGCGGTCGACCACTTCCGTTATTTCGCCGGCGCCCTGCGCGCGCAGGAAGGTACCGCCGCCGAGATCGACGGCAACACCGTGGCCTATCACATCCATGAGCCACTGGGCGTGGTCGGCCAGATCATTCCGTGGAACTTCCCGATCCTGATGGCCGCCTGGAAACTCGCTCCGGCCCTGGCCGCCGGCAACTGCGTGGTGCTCAAGCCTGCCGAGCAGACGCCGCTGGGCATCAGCGTGCTGGTAGAACTGATCGGCGACCTGCTGCCAAAAGGCGTGCTCAACGTGGTGCAAGGCTATGGCCGCGAAGCCGGTGAAGCGCTGGCCAGCAGCAAGCGCATCGCCAAGATCGCCTTCACCGGCTCCACGCCAGTGGGCTCGCACATCATGAAACTGGCGGCCGACAGCATCATCCCGTCCACCGTCGAGCTGGGCGGCAAGTCGCCGAACATCTACTTCGAAGACGTGATGAAGGCCGAGCCTGAATTCATCGAAAAGGCCGCCGAGGGCGTGGTGCTGGCCTTCTTCAATCAGGGCGAAGTCTGCACCTGCCCGTCGCGCTGCCTGGTTCAGGAATCGATCTACCCGCAGTTCATGGAAGCGGTGATGCAGAAGGTTCTGAAGATCAAACGCGGCGACCCGCTGGACACCGACACCATGGTCGGCGCCCAGGCGTCGCAGCAGCAGTTCGACAAGATTCTCTCCTACCTCGACATCGCTCAGGGCGAAGGCGCCGAGCTGCTGACCGGCGGCAAGGTGGAAAAACTGCAGGGCGATCTGGCGACCGGCTACTACATCCAGCCGACGCTGCTCAAAGGCAACAACAAGATGCGCGTGTTCCAGGAAGAAATCTTCGGCCCGGTGGTCAGCGTGACCACCTTCAAGGATGAAGCCGAAGCCATCGCCATCGCCAACGACACCGAGTTCGGCCTGGGTGCAGGCGTCTGGACCCGCGACATCAACCGCGCCTACCGCGTGGGCCGTGCCATCAAGGCCGGTC
Source organism: Pseudomonas sp. 2 (assembly GCF_056627435.1). Lineage (NCBI taxonomy): Bacteria > Pseudomonadati > Pseudomonadota > Gammaproteobacteria > Pseudomonadales > Pseudomonadaceae > Pseudomonas > Pseudomonas sp. 2. Next base: position 88,873 of record NZ_JBWXNG010000019.1, on the reverse strand, counting down.
GCGTGTGGACCAACTGCTACCACCTGTACCCGGCGCATGCCGCGTTCGGCGGTTACAAGAAATCCGGCGTCGGCCGCGAAACCCACAAAGTCGCGCTCGAACACTACCAACAGACCAAGAACCTGCTGGTGAGCTACGACATCAACCCGCTGGGCTTCTTCTGATCCGGCGTTAACTGTCAGATGACGGCCTCTTCGGAGGCCGTTTTTATTGCAGCCATTCACCCCGCAAAACGACTAATCGCGAAGTTGGATTGCACTTTCTAAAGCGCTTGGGCAAAGTCGAAACCGTCTGTCCCCAGTGCCAGGCGTCCTCCCCCTTTCATGCATTGCACAATGAAGCTGAGGCCCAACCATGCGGATCATTCAAGCCACCCTGGAGCACCTGGACCTGTTGACCCCTCTGTTCGTCAAATACCGCGAGTTCTATGGCGAACTGCCCTACCCTGATTCTTCCCGCGAATTCCTTGAAAAGCGCCTGAGCCGCGAAGAGTCGGTCATCTACCTGGCCCTGCCCGATGACGACGACAGCAAACTGCTGGGCTTCTGCCAGCTGTACCCGAGTTATTCCTCGCTCTCCCTCAAACGCGTGTGGATTCTCAACGACATCTACGTCGCCGAAGACGCCCGCCGCCAGCTGGTCGCCGACCACCTGATGCAGAAAGCCAAGAAAATGGCCCGCGAAACCCAGGCCGTGCGCATGCGCGTGTCCACCAGCGCCAACAACGAAGTGGCGCAGAAGGTGTACGAATCCATCGGTTTCAAGGAAGACACCCAGTTCAAGAACTATGTGCTGCCGATCAACTAGAAAACCTACCCAGTTGATAGCGCGTCATCTGTGGGAGTGAGCTTGCTCACGAAGAAGGTTCAGGAACGGTAAATCCTCCAGGCCAGTGTTGGCCGCTTCGTGAGCAAGCTCACTCCCACAGGATCAGAGACACTCTGCGCGCCATTACATCCAAATGTTTCAATCTGCATACGCCCCTAAGCATCATCCCGATTCTTCCCTCTATAATGCGGCCCACATCACACTGCCCCTCCACCCCGTTGGCCCCGGATCGGGCCACACACTCAGGTGCCGTACATGGATTTCAACCCGATCGACATCATTCTTCACCTGGACGTCTACCTGGACATGCTGGTGACCAACTATGGCACCTGGGTCTACGCGATCCTGTTTCTGGTGATCTTCTGCGAAACCGGCCTTGTGGTAACGCCGTTCCTGCCGGGCGATTCGCTGCTGTTCATCGCCGGCGCCGTGGCCGCTGGCGGTGGCATGGACCCTGTTCTGCTGGGAGCCCTGTTGATGGCCGCGGCGATCATCGGCGACAGCACCAATTACGTGATTGGCCGAACGGTGGGCGACAAGCTGTTCAAGAACCCCGACTCGAAAATCTTCCGCCGCGACTACCTGACCAAGACTCACGAATTCTACGAGCGTCATGGCGGCAAGACCGTCACCCTGGCGCGCTTCCTGCCGATCATCCGCACCTTCGCCCCGTTCGTCGCGGGCCTGGGCAAGATGAACTACCTGCGCTTCGTCAGCTTCAGCGTGCTGGGTTCGATTCTGTGGGTGGGCAGCCTGGTCACCCTGGGCTACTTCTTCGGCAACATCCCGTTCATCAAGAAGAACCTGACCCTGCTGGTGCTGGTGATCATTCTGATCTCCCTGCTACCCATGATCATCGGCTTCATCCGCAGCCGCATGGGCCGTTCCGCCGAAGCGCGCTGATTCATGTGGCCGTTCGGCAACTGGCTCAGACGCCGCACGCTGGCGCGGCATCCGGTCGACCCACAGATGTGGGACCGGGTGCGCCAGCGCTTGCCGATCCTCGACGGCCTGAGCCTTGAAGAAGACCAGCGCCTGCGTGAAAGCTGCATCCTGTTTTTGCAGGCCAAGACGCTGACCGCACTGGAAGGCGTCGAGCTGGACGACGAGTCCTGCCTGTTCCTCGCCGCCCAGGCCCAGTTGCCGCTGTTGGCGCTGGGCGATCTGGACTGGTATCGCGGTTTTCACGAAATCATTCTGTACGGCGATGACTTCATCAGCCCGCAAAAGCACCGTGACGCCAGCGGCATCGAGCACGAGTGGGATGGCGAGCACAGCGGCGAGGCCTGGACTCAGGGCCCGGTGATTCTGGCCTGGCCCGGTGTCCTGTCCAGCGGCGGCTGGGAGGCGTACAACCTGCCGATCCACGAACTGGCGCACAAGCTCGACATGCTCGGTGGCGAGGCCAACGGCCTGCCGCCGCTGCACAGCGACATGCGCGTCAGTGACTGGGCCAGCGCCATGCAAGGCGCCTTCGACGACCTCAATCGCCAGCTCGATGCCGACCCGGATGCCGAAACCGCCATCGACCCTTACGCTGCGGAAAACCCCGCCGAGTTCTTTGCCGTCACCAGCGAGTACTTTTTCAGCGCCCCGGATTTGCTGGTCGAGGCCTACCCAGAGGTCTACCACCAGCTCAGGGCGTTCTACCGCCAGGATCCTTTGGCGCGGCTTACGGCACTTCAGCGAGAAAGCCCTGTCTATCAGGCTCCTGCCGATACGTAGGCCGCATGGTAACGCTTACCAAATATGCCTATAATCCGGCCCACTTTTTGGCGTTTCGCGCCAGATTCAAAATGGTCAACCAAGGGGGCAAAGCCCAATGAGCTACAGCAAGATTCCGGCCGGTAAAGACCTGCCGAATGACATCTACGTCGCAATCGAGATCCCGGCCAACCACGCGCCGATCAAGTACGAAATCGACAAGGATAGCGACTGCCTGTTCGTTGACCGTTTCATGGCCACCCCGATGTTCTACCCGGCCAACTACGGTTTCATCCCGAACACCCTGGCCGACGACGGTGATCCCCTCGACGTGCTGGTCGTGACCCCATACCCGGTCGCTCCAGGCTCGGTCATCCGCGCCCGTCCGGTTGGCGTCCTGAACATGACCGACGACGGCGGCGGCGACGCCAAGGTCATCGCAGTGCCTCACGACAAGCTGTCGCAGCTGTACGTTGACGTGAAGGAATACACCGACCTGCCACCACTGCTGATCCAGCAGATCGAGCACTTCTTCGCGAACTACAAGGATCTCGAGAAAGGCAAGTGGGTCAAGATCGAAGGCTGGGCTGGCGCTGACGCCGCTCGCGAAGCCATCACCAAATCGGCCGCTGCCTACAAGGGCTGATCCGGTTCGCCCCCTGCGAAGCGCCCGCCGCTTCGCAGGTGGCTCTCACGTTTTTCCCCGCGCAACTCAGCAACATCCCCGTCAGATTTCCCCTCACACAGCGCTTTCCCGAGCCGTTTTTTGCCTTGAGCGTTTAAATTTTATCGTCCAAAGGCGTGCCGTTTATCCGAATGAAACATCGGGTACTTTGTCGCAACAAAACAGCGCTGTATTTCATTGCCCAACTCCGCGCAAGACGCCTTGCTTCGCCCCGCAGGCTGTGTCGCATGAAAAGTATTGGGTTTTGTCCAATGCCGGGCATTGTTGAACCCAACAGAAAGAGTGAACGACATGCCCTACAACTTCATTCGAATGTTGTAATCCCGCCCCTCCACTTCAAGTTTGACGGCGGACGCATTTGAACACTTCGTTCATTTAAACAAACTTGAACCCTCCGTAAGATTCGATCCATGAATACATCAGGTGATCGACTACGCGTCCTTCTGCGGGAGTGCCATCTCTCCGCCACAGACTTCGCCGCCAACCGCAAGGTAACGCCGCAACACGTGAACAACTGGTTCAAGCGCGGCATTCCCATGGCGCGCATGGAAGAAGTCGCAGAATTGTTGAGCGTCAACGCGCGCTGGTTGCGCACGGGTGACGGCCCGAAACACCCCGGAGAAGGCCGCGACAAAAACGGCCACGACCGCATGTCCAGAACGATGCCTGCACGCGGTCACGTTCGTGAAGAACTCGACATGCCGGTCTACACCGAACTGCAAACCCAGACACCCGGCCAGACCGCCGTCAGCGAAATACCCAACCACAAAGTGAAACTGTCGCGCCGCGTACTCGAGGCCATGGACGTCGAATTGCACAATGCCATCTGCATCGCCATGGTCGGCAACAGCATGGCGGACAAGATCCAGGACGGCTCGCTGATCGGCGTCGACCGTGGCCGCATCAACGTCATCGACGGCGAAATGTACGCCCTCGAACACGCCGGCATGCTGCGGGTGAAATACCTCTATCGCCTGCCCGGCGGCAGCCTGCGCCTGCGCAGCCACAACGCCGGCGAATACCCCGACGAAATCTTCAGCGCCGAGCAGATCCAGGAACAGAACATCCACATCCTCGGCTGGATCTTCTGGTGGTCCACCCTCAACAACCGCCGCCACCCCGCAACCATGCCCTGAGCGGTAATGAGAAGAGACAAATGGGGCACATCAACACTGGGCATAAACGCAGAACATGAGTATCCTGCACGCCTTCGTTTCAACACCCAGCGGCTACCCGCCGAGGGGTGATCGACCAGGCCCCGTCCCCGTGACAGCCTCGTCTACCTCACAAGCGCCTGCATGCAGCGCGCACTTTTGCGGATGGGTGCGGTTAGCCAAAAACTAGCCAACCCCGTCACCGAGAAGCCGGCCACAAGCCGGCTTTTTAATGCCCGAAATAAATTCGAGCCGGGCAAATATTCCTGACGCCAGCATTCCCTCATCCATGCACACCCGCCATGCAAACTTTAAATGACCCCGTCTCTGCCCCTCCCTGCTGTAAAAGCACATGACAACCGTCCCGAATTGCGGAATCAGATCTGCACGCCAGCCACTCCAACTCATTGATTGAGTTCTTCTTTATCAACTCATCAGACTCCCTGCCAACCTTCTGAAACACCCAGCAGAACCCCGCAAAACGCTCCCTGTGCGTGTGTGAATAATTCCCGTTCCCCACGTGTTCACCTAGCAACACCCGTCTGCACGCTCTTATAAAAAATACCGCCAGGGACAGGCCGTTTCAGAGTATTGAGCCATGGCCTTTTTTCCCTGTTTTCTTTCGGTGGTGTTTGTCGTGCGCAATCAGGCCGAGGGGCTTGAGGGGATGCTGGTCGAGGCGACGGGGTTGATCGCCTCCATGGTGTCGGACTATGAGTTGATCATCGTCGACAACGCCTCGACCGACGGCAGTATCGAGCAGCTCAAGCGGCTGACGGCGGAGGATGGGGTGGCCAATCTTCAGGTGTATGCGCTGACCCGCGAGGTCGATCTGGATACCGCTTCCTGGGTGGGGCTGGAGAATGCGCTGGGCGACTATGCGGTGGTGCTCGATCCGCTGGCCGATGACATCGCCTTTCTGCCTAGCATGCTGGAGCAGGCCGCGCGCGGGGCCGATGTGGTGTTTGTCTGCAACACCGAACACACCGCGCAGAGCCTGCCCTACTGGCTGGCGTTCAAGCTGTTTCATCGGGCCTACCGCTGGTGCAACGGGGTGCATCTGGTCAAGGAAGCACCGCAGTTCCGCCTGCTGACGCGCAAGGTGATCAGTTTCATCCTGCAGCACCCCAAACCCACGATGATTTATCGTCATTTGCCGGCCACCGGCGGCTTTGCCCGGGTCTGCCTGAGTTACTCGGCGCCGCCCAAGGCGCAGCCACGCAAGCACCTGGGGGAAAGCGTCGACCGCGGGATTCGCATGCTGGTGTCCAGCACCCGGGCGCCGATGCGGCTGGTGACGGCGGTGTCGCTGTTTGGCGCGGTGATGAACCTGATCTACTGCGCCTACGTGGTCGCCATCGCTGTGTTCAAGGCCGACGTGGCGGCGGGCTGGACCAGCCTGTCGCTGCAGCAGTCGGGGATGTTCTTCCTGATTTCGCTGGTGCTGCTGGTGCTCGGCGAATACATCCTGAACATGGCCAGTTTTTCCAACGACGGGCCGCAGTATTACATCGGCCAGGAGTTCACCAGTTGCCGGATGACCCGGCTTGAAAAGCTCAACGTCGAGGAGATTGCCCCTACCGCCCACATCAACCGGGCCTGGGGCGCCGAGCGGGCATCGCGATGAACGCGCCTGCAGATTGCCTGGATGCAATCGTCATCGGTGGCGGCTTCTATGGCTCGGCGATTGCCGTTCACCTGGCCCGCCAGCGCGGCTACAAGCGCATCGTGTTGCTGGAGCGCGAAAGCGGCCTGCTCAAGCGCGCCTCGTACAACAACCAGGCGCGGGTGCACAACGGCTATCACTACCCGCGCAGCTTCACCACGGCCTATCGCAGCCGGATCAACCTGCCGCGCTTCGTGGCCGACTGGCCCAACGCCGTGAAGTGCGACTTCACCAAGCTCTATGCCATCGCCCGACACAATTCGAAAGTCACTGCCCGGCAGTTCGAACGCTTTTGTCACGATATCGGCGCCCAGGTGCGCCGTGCCGACGCCGCCGCCAGGGACCTGTTCGAGCCACGGCTGATCGAGGCGGTGTTCGAGGTTCAGGAATATGCCTTCGACTCCACGCGCCTGGCGCGTTGGGCAGAACGAGAACTGGCGGACTGCGGCGTGCAAATCCGCCTGCTGACCCGCGCCACCGAAATCTATCAAGGGCCCGACGCCACCCTGCAGGTGGTCACTGAAAGTGAAGGCGGTCCTCAGCGTTTGAACTGCCGCTACCTGTTCAATTGCACCTACAGCGGCAGCAATCACCTCAATGGCGAATTTCCGGGGCTGGACACCGACCTGCGCCACGAGATCACCGAAATGGCCCTGATGCAGATGCCTGCTGCGCTGCAAGGCCTGGGCGTGACGGTGATGGACGGGCCGTTCTTTTCGATGATGCCGTTTCCGTCGCGCAACCTGCACACGCTGTCCCACGTGCGCTTCACCCCGCACCTGCAATGGGACGACCAGAAATCCATCGACCCCTACGACAAGCTCGCCCGGCATCAGCGCGCCAGCCGCGTCGAGCGCATGGTGCGCGATGTGGCGCGATACATCCCGGCGATTCTCGACTCGCAGCACGTCGACTCGCTGTACGAGGTGAAAACCATTCTGGCGCGCAACGACCGCAACGACGGGCGCCCGATTCTGTTCGAGAAGCACGCCAGCTTGCCGGGCTGCTACTCGGTGCTCGGCGGCAAGATCGACAACATCTATGACGTGCTGGAGAAACTGGACAATGAAGTCTTTTGATCTTTCGCGCCTGAACCCGAACCACGTTTTGCCCATCGCGCTGGCGGTGCTGGCGAGCCTGTTCCTGACCCTGGCCACCCGCTCGATCTGGATCGACGAAGCCATGCTGCTCAAGGACATCATCGAGCTGCGCAGCCCGGAGGAATTCTTCAAGCCGCTGCCTTATTACGATCAGGCGGAACCCGTGCTCGCCTCGCTGTTTTTCAAGGCCATCATGCTGTTGTTCCAGTACAGCATCGAGCCGCTGAGGCTGTCGGTGCTGGCGCTGTCGTGCGTGCTGATCGCACCGGTTTTCGCGGTGTTTCGCCCGTATCGCTGGGGCGCGCTGGTGTTGATCCTGGCGCTGATCGGCCACTCATTTTCGATGGGGCTGTTTCTGACAGAACTCAAGCACTACTTCCTTGAGGTCTCGGTCAGTTTTCTGGCGATCTACGCGCTGTGGCGCGCCGAGCAGACGGACAATCTCTACTGGCCCATCGGCATGGCGGCAGCGGTCAGCCTGCTGGGGTTTTCCACACTGATCGTTTCCGGGGCGCTGCTGATGTATGCCTTCGTGTGTTTTGCCCTGCGGCCCAAGGATGACCGGCGGGGGGCGACGGTCATGGCGTTCTTCAGCGCCGCGCTGGTGATCCTGGCCGCCTACGCCTACATGAAATACCTGACGGTGTTTCAGCTGGGCAACTACGACACGTACGACAAAACGACGGCACTGGGCTCGTTGGGCGTGCTCAAGGAAGCGATCCTCGGCGCCTATGGCAAGGCCTTGCTCATCACCTCTGCGGTAGCCAGTGTCGCGCTGCTGTTCACCCATAAAAGCGGATTCGTCTGCAGGCTGAATCTGTTTTTCATCGGCATTGTGTTGATCGTCATCGTAGGGCGAATCGTCGGATTCTACCCGGCCACTTACCCACGTCATGTGATCTGGCTCGCGCCGTTCAGCATGGTGATTGCCTGCCTTGCGATCCTGGAATTCAGCGCCAGCCCGTCGCGTCCGCTGCGAACGCTGGGCTGGCTGCTGCTGACCTTGATGGCGTTGCAGGCCGGCAAAGCCTGTTACAACAATCTTCGTGGCGTGAATTACGAGTACGTCGATAACAACGCGCTGTACGAACATGTCGCGCAGATGCCGCCCACCGAGTTTCTGGTCTACCCCGACGCGCAGCCGTCGCTGGAGTACTACGCCCTGCTCGACCCACGCCTTGCCAAGCATCAGTACGTGCGCGTGTACGACGAAATCACCCGGGTGCGCGATCCGAAAATGGGCAAGGTCGAGTACCTGGATTCCCTTGCCGAACTGCTGCGACAGCGACCTGCAAAAGACTTTTCCGTGCTGGTGTCCCACGTCAACCTGGACAAGGACATCAGCGGGCGCGGCAAGGCGCTGGAAGCTGAAATCAGCCGCCTGAACTGCACCTACACCTCGTATTTCTACGTGTACAACGCCCAACTGATCCGGGTGCACTGCCCGCTGGATGCGCAACTATGAACGGTCTGATCGGATTCACCGGCTTCGTCGGCTCGACCCTGATGCGGCAAACCCAATTCGGCGCGCTGTATCGCTCCACCAATATTCACGAGATCGAAGGCCGCGCCTTCGACGCGCTGGTGTGCGCGGGCGCACCGGCACAGAAATGGATCGCCAACCGCGACCCCGACGCCGACCGGGAGAAGATCGAAAACCTGATCGAGCACCTGCGCAACGTGCGCTGCAAGATCTTCGTGCTGATCAGTACCGTGGATGTGTTTCACACCCCGCTGGGCGTTGACGAAGACAGCCCGGTCGACGAGGTGGGCCTGCACGCCTACGGCATGAATCGGCGCTTGCTGGAGTGTTTCGTCGAAGACTATTTCCCACAGCACCTGATCGTGCGCCTGCCAGGTCTGGTCGGTCCGGGCCTGCGCAAGAACGTGGTTTTCGACATCCACAATCAGAACAATCTGGCCGCCATCGACAGCCGGGGCTCGTTCCAGTTTTATCCGATGGTCAATCTCTGCCACGACATTCAGGTCGCGCTCAATGCCGGGCTGAAACTGGTGCACCTGTGCGCAGAACCGGTCACGGTGAGCGAGGTTTCCCAGGAAGGATTTGGCAAACCGTTCGACAACGTGCGCAGCGTGATGCCCGCCCGCTACGCGATGCAGACCTGCCACGCAGCACTGTTCGGCGCCCGCGGGCGCTATCAGTACAGCGCCCGGGAAGAGTTGCTGGCAGTGCGCGCCTACGCGCAATCCGAGCCGCATTCGACGGAGCATCCGGCATGAGGCTGGCCATTTCCAACATCGCCTGGGACATCGTCGAAGACACCGACATCGCCGCCCTGCTCAAGCGCTACGCCATCGATGCGATCGACGTGGCGCCGGGCAAGTACTTCCCGGACCCGGTGGCGACCACACCCGGGCAGATTGCCGATGTGCGCGAAGCCTGGGCCGAGCGCGGCATCGACATCACGGGCATGCAGGCGCTGTTGTTCGGCACCCAGGGTTTGAATGTGTTCGGCTGTGCGGCGAGCCAGACCTCAATGCTGCAACATCTGGACGAAGTGTGTCGCATCGGCGAGGGGCTGGGCGCGACCCGGCTGGTGTTCGGCTCACCAAAAAATCGCGACCGCAACGGCTTGAGCGATGAAGAGGCGCTGGACATCGCCGTGCCGTTTTTCCGGATGCTCGGCAACGTCGCCCGGGATCATGGCGTCACCATCTGCCTCGAACCGAACCCGGAATGCTACGGCGCCAACTTCATGACCAACAGCCCGCTGACCGCCACGGTGGTGCGGCGGGTCGATCACCCCAATGTGCTCATGCAGCTGGACACCGGCTCGCTGGCCATCAATGGCGAAGATCCGTTCGCGGTGCTGCACGACACCACCGACCTGATCGGCCATGTCCACGCCAGCGAACCCAGCCTTTTGCCACTGGGCGATGGCACTGCCAGCCATGCCGAGATGGCGGCTGCGATCAGCCGCTACCTGCCCGATCACCTGGTTACCATCGAGATGCTGCCCAAACGCGACGAGCCTCACCTGGCCACCGTCGAGCGCGCGCTGAACGTGGCGATCCAGTATTACCGCGCCGAAGCCTTGAGGGCTCAGCCATGAAGTGGGCAATTCTGATTCTGGGGATTCTGTGTAACGCATCGGCCAGCATGCTGGTGAAAATCGCCATGACCCCACCGCGCCGCTTTCCATCGCTCGGCGCCCCGCTCGAAGCCTTGGGCAACTGGCCGTTCTGGCTGGGTCTGGTGCTGTACGGCGCAGCTTTTCTGCTGTACGCCGCCGCGCTGGCCCGCCTGCCGCTCAACATCGCCCACCCGCTGCTGACCGCCGGCGCGGTGGCGGCCGTGGCCTGTTCCTCGGCGCTGATTTTTCGTGAAACCTTCTATTGGACGACAGCGGCCGGCATTGTGCTGGTGATCGCGGGTGTCGCCCTGATCACTGCGCGGGTGACGTGATGACTGACACAACCTACTCTTCCGCTCGACCGACCCTGGCCCAACTGACCCGGCAGGTTCCGGCATTTGACACGCCCCTGTGGCTGGGGCGCCTGCACCCCTATTGCGTGGTCATCCCGGTGATCAACGAGGGCGACCGCATCGTCAGCCTGCTGGCGCGCATGGCGGCGCTGGCGATCAACCAGATGGCCGACATTCTCATCGTCGACGGCGGCAGCACCGATGGCTCGCTGGCCCACGACATGCTGATGGTCACCGGCGTGCGCGGCCTGCTGGTCAAGACCGCGCCCGGTAAACTCAGCGCGCAGTTGCGTTGTGCCTATGCGTTCGCGCTGGATCAGGGCTACGAGGGCATCGTCACCATCGACGGCAACGACAAGGACGACCCGCAGGCCATTCCGCGCTTCATCAACGCCCTGAGGCAGGGCGTGGATTTCGTCCAGGCCTCACGTTTTCTGACCGGCGGCGCAGGAGAGAACACGCCCAAATCCCGCGACATCGCCATCCGTTTCATACACGCACCGATGCTGAGTATTGCTTCGGGCCGGGACTGGACTGACACCACCCAGGGCTTTCGCGCCTACAGCCGCAAGTTGTTGCTCGACCCGCGCCTGGCGATCTTTCGCGATGTGTTCATGGGTTACGAGTTGCTGGCGTACCTGTCCTACCGCGCGCCGAAGCTGGGGTATCACTGCATCGAGTTGCCGAGCGTGCGGCGTTACCCGCAAGGCGATGTGCCGACCAAGATCAGCGGGATCAAGGGCAATCTGGTGGTGATGTGGGTCTTGGTGCGCGCGTGTTTCGGTGGATACAACCCGAAATGACCGATCAAAGATACGCACTACCCCCGTAGCAGTCCGGCTTGCCGGCGGCAGCGATCTTGAGGCCGCTGCCGCCGGCAAGCCGGACTGCTACGGGATTGGAGTTCACCCCTGATCAAGCAAATGATCGAGAAACAACCCCGCCGCCATCGATAATCCTTCCCGCGAGCGGACGCAAACACTCAGCTCGCGTCGGGCCCAGTCGTCGGTCAAGGGCACGGCAACGGCGTCGTTCAGGCGGTAAATCTCGACGCTGCCCCGGGGCATGATGCCGATCCCGACGCCCGCCTGAACCATCAGGCACAAGGCGTCGTAGCTCGACACCTCCATGCGGATTTTCAGCGAGCGGCCAATGTCGTTGGCCGCCTTGATCAGCTGGAAATTCAGGTGCGTGCCGCTGCGCAGCGTGACGTATTCGTGGTCCAGCGTCTCGCTGAAACCGACCGATTCGCGCCCCGCTAGCGGATGCCCCTTGGGCACCAGCAACACCAGTTGGTCGGTGCGAAACGGGAAGACTTCGATGTCGGCGCCATGGGGCAGCCGGGTGAAAATACCGATGTCGGCGCGGTTTTCCGCCACCGCCTTGGTGATCGCCAGGCTCTGCTGTTCTTCCAGCCCGACGTTGATCAACGGGTACTGCGCCATGAAGGATTTGATCAACTGCGGCATGAATTGCGTGATGGCCGAAATGTTCGCCAGCACTTGCACCGAACCGCGCCGCCCGTGGGAGTAGTCGCGCATCTGCACGACGATTTCGTTGAGGTTGTTCAGCGCGCTGCGCGCCATGAACAGCAGCGACAGCCCGGCATCAGTGGGCGTGATGCCTTTGTTGGTGCGGTTGAGCAAGCGTGAGTCGAGCAGCTCTTCGAGTTCGCTGAGCCGCTTGCTCACCGCCGCCGCCGCAATGTGTTCGCGTTTGGCGGCGGCGGCGATGGTGCCTTCTTCGACGACGCTGACGAACAGGCGCAGCGAAACAGGATCGAGCTTCATATGAGGTACCGGGCGTGCTGGCCTGAGTGGCCGCCATAGTACCTCGTCATTCACCGACTCAGAACGCCCCGGACAACAGATGCCCGGCGTTAGGCACTTGCGCTTTGAGGCCCAGGGTCTTGAGCATCTGGTAAACGGTGGCGACCGACGCCGACAGCACCGGCTTGTCGAGGCGATCCTGTACGACCTGGATCGCAGGCAGCGACGGCATCTGCACGCAGCACGACAGCACCACGCCATCGGCTTGTCCGATGTTTAACTTGTCGGCGTGGGCCACCAGATTCATCGGGTCCAGACGACCGACTTCAAGGTTGTCGGAAACTTCCAGGCTGATCGAGTCGACCACCTCGATACCGGCCGCTTCGATGTAGTCGATCACCTGTTGCGTCAGTGGCTTCATGTACGGGGTGATGATGGAAATCTTCTTGTAGGCGAGCATATTCAGACTGTCGATCAAGGCACCGGCCGAGCTCAGCACCGGCGCGCTGGATTTGTTGCCGGCCACGGTTTTACCCAGTCGCTCCTGGGAGACTTTGTGATAGCCCGCGCCCTGGCACATGATCGCCACCAGACAGGCGTAGGCCATGACATCCACCCGCGCATCGCTCAGTTCCAGAGCGCAGCGGTCGCTGTCGATGTCCATCTTTTTCAGCTCTTCTGGGCTGACGTGCATCATGCGCATGCGCGAGGAATGGAAGGTGAAACGTTCTTCGGGAAACAGCGAATAACGCGACGTCAGCATCGCCGGAATTTCGGTTTCCATGGTGGTGTTGGAGCTGGGGACGATCTGGCCGATCCGGAAGTTTTTCACAGGGCTTTCCTCTCACCTCACTGAAGATGAAAGCGATGGTAGGAGTGCGCGGCGGGGGCGTATATCAGGCATTGGCGAGCCTGCCATCGCGGATGGCGATGGCTGACAATGCACAATCCTGTGGGAGCGAGCTTGCTCGCGAAGCGGTATGGCAGCCAATGCAGATGTCGAATGATCGATCGCTTCGTGAGCAAGCTCACTCCCACAAGGGTCGCGTCACAACAACGTCGGCAACCCTTTTTCCAACTCGGCAAAGCGGCTCTTGAGCGTTGAATGCAGCTGTTGAACCGCCGGGGAAAACTGCTGGCGATGCGGGTACACCAGATTCACCGGCGCAGGCTCGCCGGCGTAATCCGACAGCAGCAATTCCAGCCGCCCGGCCAGCACATCCTCGCGCACGTCCACCCAGGATTTGTACGCCACGCCCTCGCCCGCCACGGCCCAGCGCCGCACCAGATCGGCGTCGTCGGTGAGCAGCGGCCCGGACACCGTGAACACGCGCCCGCCCACCGGCCACTTGTCATAGGGCCGGCCACTGAGGATGTACAGCAGGCAGTCATGGCGCAGCAGATCGTCCGAGGTCTGCGGCCTGCCGTGGCGCGCCAGATACTCGGGCGAAGCCACCAGCACCCGCCGATTCCACGGCGCCAGGGGTCTTGCAATGTAGTTGGCGTCTTCGATCACGCCGCTGCGGATGGCCACGTCCACCGGGTCACGAAACAGGTTGGCCATCTGATCGGACACGAACAGACGCAAATTGAGCGCCGGATGCTGACGGCGAAACGCGGTCATCCAGTCCAGCAGCACATTGCGCCCAAGGTCGGAGGGCATAGCCACCTGCAACGTGCCTTGCAGTTCGGCGCTCCCGCGGCGCAGTTTTTCCCGGCCTTCCTTGAGTGCGTCCAGCACGCTGTGAGCGGTGGGCAGGTACTGCTCGCCCTCGGCGGTCAGGCGCAGGCTGCGGGTCGAGCGGGCGAACAGGCGGATGTCCAGCTCGCGCTCCAGGCGCTTGATCGCCGCCGCCACTTGCCCCGGCAATAGATCCACCTCCCGGGCGGCGTTGGAAAAGCTGCCCAGCGCCGCGGTGCGCACGAACAAGGCGAGGTCGTCGATTCGAATCATCTTCACTCCAAAAGTGAAAGTGTTGACGGATTGTGCCGGTTTTTCCTGTTCGCAGAGAAGACCAGAATGACCTCAACTTCAGAACAGCCTTCAAGAGAGAACGCCCATGAAAGCCATCGCCTTTACCCAGCACGGCCTGCCCATCGAAGATCCACAGGCTCTGATCGACATGGATCTGCCCAAGCCCACGCCCGGCCCACGGGACTTGCTGGTGGAAGTCCGGGCGATCTCGGTGAACCCCGTGGACACCAAGATTCGCGCAGGCTCGGCGGCCACCGCCCCGAAAGTCGTGGGTTGGGATGCGGTCGGCGTGATTCGCGAAACCGGCAGCGAGGTCACGTTGTTCAAGGCCGGCGACGAGGTCTACTACGCCGGCTCCATCGCCCGCCCCGGCAACTACAGCGAGTTTCATGTGGTGGACGAGCGCATCGTCGGCCACAAGCCCAAGTCCATCGACAACGCCCACGCCGCCGCGCTGCCGCTGACGTCCATTACCGCCTGGGAGCTGCTGTTCGACCGCCTCGGCGTGGCTCAAGGTGGCGGCGAAGGCGACAGCCTGTTGATCATCGGCGCCGGCGGCGGGGTCGGTTCGATTCTGGTGCAACTGGCTCGCCAGCTGACCAAGCTGACGGTGATCGGCACCGCCTCCCGCGATCAGACCCGCGACTGGGTCAAAAGCCTGGGCGCACACCATGTGATCGACCACAGCCAGCCACTGGTCGAGCAACTGGAAGCTATCGGCGTCGGCCAGGTCAGCCACGTCGCCAGCCTGACCCACACCGACAGCTACTTCCCGCAACTGATCGACGCCTTGCGCCCACAGGGCCAGCTGGCGCTGATCGACGACCCGAAAACCCTCGATGTCGTACCGATGAAGCGCAAGGCGCTGTCGCTGCACTGGGAGCTGATGTTCACCCGTTCGCTGTATGAAACCCCGGACATGATCGCCCAGCATCATCTGCTCGACCGCGTGGCGGAGCTGATCGATCAGGGCGTGCTGAAAACCACGCTGGGCGAGCACTTCGGCACCATCAACGCCGCCAACCTGCGCCGCGCCCATGCGGTGATCGAAAGCGGCAAGGCCACCGGCAAGATTGTCCTCGAAGGTTTCTGAGCCCTTTGCATCATTGAATGGCCTGCTGCGGCAGGCCAGAATCGCCACCTTTTTCCGGAGAATCCCCATGCAACTGACCGCACTGGCCAAATCCCGCTACACCACCAAGGCTTTCGATGCCGAGCGCAAGATCGATCAGGCAACCATCGACACCCTGCTCGACCAGTTGCGCCACAGCCCGTCGTCGGTCAACTCGCAGCCATGGCACTTCATCGTCGCCTCCGACGCGCAAGGCAAGGCCCGCGTGGCCAAGGGTGCCGAAGGCGCTTTCGCCTACAACGAAGCCAAGATCCTCAATGCTTCCCACGTGATCGTGCTGTGCACCCGCACCGACATGACCGAGGCGCATCTGCAGGCGGTGCTGGCTCAGGAAGACCGCGACGGCCGCTTCCACAACCCAGAGGCCCGTGCCGGCCAGGACGGCATCCGCCGTGGTTATGTGGACATGCACAAGTACGACCTGAAAGACGTCCAGCACTGGATGGAGAAACAGACTTACCTGGCGCTGGGCACCCTGCTGCTGGGCGCCGCGTCGCTGGGCCTGGATGCCACGCCGATGGAAGGTTTCGACTTCAAGAAACTCGACGCCGAACTGGGCCTGCGCGAGCAAGGCCTCACCAGCCTGGTGCTGGTCGCGCTGGGCTACCGCAGCGAAACCGACTTCAACGCCAAGTTGCCGAAGTCGCGTCTGCCGGCTGAGGCAGTGTTTACTCACCTGTAATTCGTCGCCTGCAAGATCGCTCCCGCGGGCAAGCCCTGCTGCTACGTCGGGAGTCGGTGTCGCAAAGATTTGTGTCACACCTCGGAACCGTAGCAGCACGGCTTGCCGGCGGGGCGATTCATCAACCCCATCGAACGTGGAGGATGACGCAATCCAGAGGGAAATGTATCGCTGTGTATCTGCGCCCGCCGCTGATACGCAGCGTTGCTTTTATGCCGATTCAAAGACACATCCGGTATACGTGAGAGGCGTTAAATGGGACCCATCGAGACAGCACACAGCGTCTCAAAACGGTCACCCACTCAACGCAAGGAGATACCTCATGAACTGGAAAAACCTCAGCCTCGCTTCCCTGTTTGCCGTCCTGAGCCTGGGCGCAGTTGCCGCCAACGCCGCCGACAACGTCAAGGCACACAGCTACATGTACGGCGACCACCTGGACATCGCCAAGGTGGTGTCGGTCAACGAAGGTTCTTCCTCGTGCGGTATCGTCAAGGCGCGCCTGACTTACCTGGATTCGATGGGCCAGACTCAGGCGGTCGACTACCGCACCATCGCCCAAGGGTGTGCGCAGGACAATTGATCTGACCGCCGGCCGGAGCAGCACGCACGCTTCCTTGTGGGAGCCGGCTTGCTGGCGAATACGTCAGGTCAGACACTGCAATAGTGAATGATCCACCGCATTCGCCAGCAAGCCGGCTCCCACAATTTTGATCAGTGCCGGACCTTGAAACAGGGCCCCATCCGGCACCTCTCATTTGCCCCAATGCCCTCGCTCTGCTAGTGTCGCGCCGGTTTAACGTCTACCGGGATAGCCGCCATGGCCCGCAAGAAAGCTGCACTGGATTTCGAACAGTCCCTCACGGATCTGCAAACGCTGGTCGAGCGTCTGGAGAATGGCGAGCTGTCACTGGAAGATTCGTTGACGGCCTTTGAACAGGGCATCCGCCTGACCCGCGAGTGCCAGAGCGCGCTGGCCCAGGCCGAGCAGAAGGTGCAGGTGCTGCTCGAACGCGATGGCGAGCTGGCCGAAGAGCCCTTCGACGCGGAACAGCCGGAATGATCGCCGAATATCAGGCCAGCAGTCAGGCCCGCGTCAATGCGGCGCTGGACCTGTTGTTCACGCCTCCGGCTCCCGAACTGGCCCGTCTTTACGAAGCCATGCGCTACAGCGTCACCAACGGCGGCAAGCGCGTGCGCCCACTGCTGGTCTACGCCGCCTGCGAAGCGCTGGGCGGCAATGCCGAACAGGCCAACGGCGCGGCCTGCGCGGTCGAGCTGATCCACGCCTATTCGCTGGTGCACGACGATTTGCCGGCCATGGACGACGACGATCTGCGTCGCGGTCTGCCGACCACCCACAAAGCCTTCGACGAAGCCTGCGCGATCCTCGCCGGTGACGGCCTGCAAACCATGGCCTTCAGCGTGCTCAGCGACAGCAAACTCACGCCACAAGATGCCGAAACCCGCCTGAAGATGGTCACCACCCTCGCCCACGCCGCTGGCCCTGCGGGCATGGTTGGCGGGCAGGCCATCGATCTGGGTTCGGTGGGCCTGAAACTGGACCAGACCGCGCTGGAGTTCATGCACCGGCACAAGACCGGCGCGCTGATCGAAGCCAGCGTCAGGCTCGGCGCCCTGGCCAGCGGCCACGCCAGCCAGACCCAGCTCGACGCCCTGCAGATCTACGCCCGTGCCATTGGTCTGGCGTTTCAGGTGCAGGACGACATTCTCGACGTCGAAAGCGATACCGCGACACTGGGCAAACGCCAGGGCGCCGACATCGCACGGGATAAACCGACCTACCCGGCGCTACTGGGCCTTGCAGAAGCCAAGCATTACGCACTGGAGCTGCGCGACCAGGCCCTGGTGGCCCTGCGACCGTTCGACGCGGCGGCAGAGCCTTTGCGTGCGCTGGCGCGGTATATCGTCGAACGCCGCAACTGACACGCCAGAGCATTGCATCGCTGTCGCGCGTGGGCAGCTTGCGATGCATCAGGTAAACTGCCGCGTCTTTTACTTATAACGATTCGCCTGATGCCCACGACGTTCAAAGAGATTCCCCGCGAGCGCCCGTCCACGCCACTGCTCGACAAGGCAGCGACGCCGGACGGCCTGCGCCGGTTAGGTGAAGCCGAGCTCGAAGCCCTGGCTGACGAACTGCGCCTGGAGCTGCTCTATACCGTTGGCCAGACCGGCGG
Source organism: Pseudomonas sp. 2 (assembly GCF_056627435.1). Classification (NCBI taxonomy): domain Bacteria; kingdom Pseudomonadati; phylum Pseudomonadota; class Gammaproteobacteria; order Pseudomonadales; family Pseudomonadaceae; genus Pseudomonas; species Pseudomonas sp. 2. Next base: position 70,529 of record NZ_JBWXNG010000019.1, on the reverse strand, counting down.
ACATTTCGGTGCCGGCCTAGGCGTCATCGAACTGACCGTTGCCCTGCACTACGTCTTCGATACGCCCGACGACCGGCTGGTCTGGGACGTCGGCCATCAGGCGTATCCGCACAAGATCCTCACCGGTCGTCGCGAACAGATGTCCACCCTGCGCCAGAAAGGCGGTGTGGCCGCGTTCCCGCGCCGCAGCGAGAGCGAGTACGACACCTTTGGCGTCGGTCACTCCAGCACCTCGATCAGCGCCGCCCTGGGCATGGCCATCGCCAACCGCCTGCACGGCAAGGACCGCAAGGCCATCGCCGTGATCGGCGACGGCGCGCTGACCGCCGGCATGGCGTTCGAGGCGTTGAACCACGCCCCGGAAGTCAACGCCGACATGCTGGTGATCCTCAACGACAACGACATGTCGATTTCGCGCAACGTTGGCGGGTTGTCGAACTATCTGGCGAAGATTCTTTCCAGCCGCACCTACGCGAGCATGCGCGAAGGCAGCAAGAAAGTGCTGTCGCGCCTGCCCGGTGCCTGGGAAATCGCCCGGCGCACCGAGGAATACGCCAAAGGCATGCTGGTGCCCGGCACGCTGTTCGAAGAACTGGGCTGGAACTACATCGGCCCCATCGACGGCCACGACCTGCCGACGCTGATCGCTACCCTGCGCAACATGCGCGACCTCAAGGGCCCGCAGTTCCTGCACGTGGTGACCAAGAAGGGCAAGGGCTTCGCACCGGCCGAGGTGGACCCGATCGGCTATCACGCGATCACCAAGCTCGACCCGGTCAACGCCCCCGCCGCCGCACCGAAAAAGGCCAGCGGCCCGAAATACTCCGGCGTGTTCGGCCAGTGGCTGTGCGACATGGCCCAGGCCGACGAACGGCTGGTAGGCATCACCCCGGCGATGAAGGAAGGCTCGGACCTTGTGGCGTTCAGCGAACGCTTCCCAGACCGCTACTTCGACGTCGCGATTGCCGAGCAGCACGCAGTGACGCTGGCCGCAGGCATGGCCTGCGAAGGCAGCAAGCCGGTGGTGGCGATCTACTCCACCTTCCTGCAGCGCGGTTACGACCAGCTGATTCATGACGTCGCGGTGCAGAACCTCGACGTGCTGTTCGCGATCGACCGCGCCGGGCTGGTGGGCGAAGACGGCCCGACCCACGCGGGTAGTTTCGATCTGTCGTACCTGCGCTGCATCCCCGGCATGCTGGTGATGACACCGAGCGACGAGAACGAGCTGCGCAAGATGCTCAGCACCGGCCACCTGTTCAACGGCCCGGCCGCCGTGCGCTACCCACGCGGCACCGGCCCCAACGCCGTGATCGAAAACGATCTTGCGCCGCTGGAAATCGGCAAGGGCATCGTCCGCCGTCAAGGCAGCAAGGTGGCGATGCTGGTGTTCGGCGTGCAACTGGCCGATGCCCTGAAAGTGGCTGAAAAGCTCGATGCGACCGTGGTCGACATGCGCTTCGTCAAGCCGCTGGACGAGCAACTGGTGCGGGAAATGGCGGCTAGCCACGACCTGCTGGTGACCCTCGAAGAAAACGCCATCATGGGCGGCGCGGGCGCAGCGGTCAGCGAGTTCCTGGCGCGGGAAAACATTCTCAAGTCCGTGCTGCACCTGGGCTTGCCGGATGTTTACGTCGAACACGCCAAGCCTGCGCAAATGCTCGCCGAGTGCGGACTGGATGCGGACGGGATCGAAGTGTCGATCACTGCGCGTCTGGCCAAAATGTAAACGCCGCTGACTCACACGATCATCTGACACTCCGGTATTTCCGAGACGTCAGATGACCTGTGGGAGTGAGCTCGCTCACGAAAGGGCCAGCACATTCGCTGCTGATACAGGGCCTGAAAGTCAGCCTTCGTGAGCAAGCTCACTCCCACAGCGCCCGCGCTCGCCAGACAGTTTTCCGAGTATCATGAATTTTTCCCGCCTCGCCCTCGCCCTATCCCTGCTGCCTTGCACCCAGGCCTTCGCCGACCTGCCCTCCCGCGAAAACGCGCTGAAGCTGCCCGATGTGCTGATCAGCGCCAATCGTCAGGTCGAGCAACGGGACGCCAGCACCGCCGCCAACACCGTGTTCACCCGCCAGGACATCGAACGCCTGCAGCCGACCAGCGTCACCGACCTGCTCAACCGCGTGCCGGGTGTACAAGTGGCCAACAGCGGCGGTCGCGGCAGCCTGCCGGGGATCTACATTCGCGGGACCAAGGCCGCGCAGAGCCTCGTGCTGGTCGATGGCCAGCGCATCGCCAATGCCACGTCCGCCGACAGCGCCTTGCAGTTTCTCAACGTCGATCAGATCGAGCGGGTGGAAGTGCTGCGCGGCTCGCGTTCGGCCATCTACGGTGCGGATGCCATTGGCGGGGTGATCCAGATCTTCACCCGGCGCGGCGCCGACCAGGGCCTGCAAGCGCGTCTGCACACCGCCGTGGGCAATCGTGGCACCACGCAGAACAGCCTGGGCCTGTCGGGCGGCGATCAGCAGACGCATTTCAACCTCAGCACCAGCCTCGACGAAACCGACGGCATCGACCGCACCGGCCCGTCCTTCGCCAGCGACGCCGACCACGACGCCTACCGCAACACGTCCTGGAGCCTGAACCTGAGCCACTGGCTGAATGACGACGTGGAAGTCGGCCTCAACGCGCTGGATAACCGCGGCAAGACCGAATTCGACAACCCGTTCGGCCTGTTCGACCCGGTCACCTTCAACAGCGTCGGCCAGCAGCAATACAGCGATTTCGAGCTGAGCAGCCTGGGCACCTACCTCGATGCGCGGATCAACGACGTCTGGAAAACCCGGCTGGAACTGGGCCACAGCGAGAACCGCGAGAAGACCTCAGACAAGCTCAGCAGCGACCGCTATGTGTTCAACACCTATCGCGACTCGGTGACCTGGCAGAACGATCTGACGCTCAACGAGCGCAACAGCCTGATGGTTGGCGGTGACTGGTACGAGGATCGGGTCAACAGCAGCACAACGTTCGACGAGGACAGCCGCTGGAACCGCGCCGCCTTTATCCAGCATCGCTACAAAGGCGAAGGCTTTTCCACCGAACTGGGCCTGCGCCACGACCAGAACCAGCAGTTCGGCAGCCAGAACACTTGGAGCGGCACGCTGACGGTGCCGGTCAATGACGACAACGACGTGCTGCTTTCCTACAGCGAAGGCTTCCGCGCGCCGACGTTCAACGATCTGTATTACCCCGGTTTCAGCAACCCGAATCTGAAACCCGAACACTCGAAAAGCTACGAGCTGCAATGGCGCAGCCGCTTAAGCGAGACCAGCAAGCTGGAAGCCTCGCTGTATCGCACCGATCTTGAAGACGCCATCGCCCTGGATGCCGACTTCCGCCCGGAGAACATCGGCTCGGCGCGGATCAACGGCTTTGAAGCGGCGTACGAGCAGCAATTGTTCGGCTGGACCGGCAAACTCGGCGCCTCGATCATCGACCCACGGGATCGCGACACCGGCCACACCCTCAACCGCCGCGCCCGGCGCACGCTGAACCTGGATCTGGATCGGCAGTTCGACCGGCTGGGCATCGGCGCCAGCTGGCAGGCGGTCAGCAGCAGCTACAACGACGAGGCCAACACCCAGAATATTGGCGGCTATGCGCTGTTCGGCCTGCGCAGCAGCTGGAAGGCCAGTGATGAAGTGAAGCTGGAGTTCAAGCTGGATAACGCCTTCGACAAGCGTTACAGCCGCACCTTGTACAGCTTCGATGGCAGCAATTACGGGTATCGGGAAGAAGGCCGCACCTGGATGCTGGGCGTGACCTGGACGCCGGATCTCTAAGTGGATGCCGCCTCTTTTGATTCTGCCGAAGGCGTGGGAGCCGGCGTGCTGGCGAATGCGGTGTGTCATTCAATACCGCAATGTCTGACCTGACGCATTCGCCAGCAAGCCGGCTCCCACGCCCTTCGGGCAAAATCAAAAGCAGCATTCAGTAGCCTGGGGACAGGGCCTCGCACAACCTCCCCACCGCCTCGATCATCTGCCCACTGGGCCGCTCGATGCCTTTGTCCGGCACCACCACCCTGCGCGCCTTGAGCGTTGGCCAGCTTTTCCACAGTTCGAGCTGAGACGTCGAGCCCGCCACCACCACATCAGGATCGCGCTGCAAGACCGCCTCCACGCTCACCTGCGGCGCCGGCTGAGTCAGGTCGGCAAACACATTGCGCGCGCCACACACGGCCAGCGCGTCGCTGATGATCTGCCCGCCGCCCACGGTGTACAGCGGCTGATCCCATACCTGATAAAACACGCGCAACGGCGTCTGCCGTCGATAGCGTGCTCTCAAATCAGCAAGCCGTTGCCGAAACTCACTCGCCACCTGCCGCCCGCGCTCAGCCCGGCCCAGTCGCTCGCCAATCTGTTCAATCTGCTCGGCCAGTTGCTCCAGCGTGTGGGGTTCGGCGGTGAAGGTCGGAATGTTCAGCCGCTGCAGTTGATCGCGCTGCGCCGCACTGACGCTGCCCGGCCACAACAGCAGAAGATCCGGCCGCAGGCTGAGCAGTTGCTCCATGTTCAATTGCCCGTAACGCCCCACTGAAGGCAGCGCCGTAAGCTGCGCGGGGCGTTCGCCGCCGTCGAGCACACCCACCAGCACATCGGCGGCATCCAGTTCGGTGACGATTTCAGTCAGTGAGGGCGCGAGGCTGACCACACGCTCGGCGGCATTGACCTGCGAGACGGCCAACAGCAGCAGGCAGCCGAGAATTCGACGCATCAGGCCAGCTGACGGGGGATGCGGTAGAGGGACAGCAGAATCACGCTGGACAGCGCCAGCAAGGCCAGAGGCACGGGCTCAAGGTCAGCGAGCACGGCCAGTGCGGCGACCCACGCCGGGATACCCGCGAACAGGAACGCCATGCGCCGGTCCGCTGCCAGCCGTAGCCAAGCAGCGGGCTCTTGGGGGGTGTCGAGGGCTTTCTGGGTTCTGATCAAGCCGCGCTTGTAGACGCCGAAGGGCCTTATGCTAAGGAACATCGACGCCACCCCGGCGATGAACAGCGGCATGGCAAACACCGACGGGCTGGTCGGGCCTTCGCCGCCACCGAAGAACAGGCAGACCACCAGCAATGGCGCCAGCGTCAGCGCCAGTTGGCGCCACCACGCCAGCGCCAGACGGCGTCGCACATTGCCGCGCGTCACGCGGGATCGACCTCGCTCTGATGCTCGTTGCCCATCATGTGGCCGAGCTTGCCGGCCTTGGTGGCCAGATAGAGTTTGTTGTGCGGGTTCTGGCCGGTGTGCAGCGGCACGCGCTCGGCGACCTTGATGCCCATGTCGGTCAGGGCTTTGACCTTGCGCGGGTTGTTGGTCATCAGGCGCAGGGATTTCACGCCCAGATGCTCGAGCATCGGCAGGCAGATGGCGTAGTCGCGCTGATCGGCAGCGAAGCCCAGACGTTCGTTGGCTTCGACGGTGTCAGCACCGCCGTCCTGCAATTCGTAGGCACGGATCTTGTTCATCAGGCCGATGCCGCGGCCTTCCTGGCGCAGGTACAGCAGCACGCCACGACCTTCGGCGGCAATGGCGCGCAGGGCGGCTTCGAGTTGCGAACCACAGTCGCAACGCTGGCTGAACAGGGCGTCGCCGGTCAGGCATTCGGAATGCACCCGACCGAGAACCGGGGCGCCGTCTGACACATCACCAAGGCTAAGTACTACGTGTTCGCGACCGGTTTCCTCTTCAAGGAAGCCGTTCATTTTGAAAGTGGCAAAAGGGGTAGGCAGCTTGGAAGCCGCGACAAATACGACGGGCACCGTGTGCTCCTGATCAGTATGAGGGCTGGAAATTGACTAGGCCGCATTGTAACAGCAGCGTCCTACAGACGCTTAGGCTGAATTGTCGGCCATTCAGATCAATATGTTCGATCATTGCCGGGCCTTTCCCTTGAAATGAGAATCGTCTGCTTCGAACGGATAAGGTTGTTTCCAGCGTGCGAAGATCGGCCGCAACTTGCCGGAGTGCACCAGCTTTGCCATGCGCTCATCGAAAATGTCACGTAGCGCCCGGCCCCGCTCGTTGTCGGCAAAGCTCAGGAACAACGGGATGGCGATCAGGTACGTCTCGCGATAGCGCTGCGGCTCTTTGGCCTGGCGCAGGATGAAATCCATTTCGGGCTTGGCATCGATGTACAGGTCGGCCCGGTCATGGTCGAGCATCGACAGAATGTGATCGCGCCGCGCGACTTCATTGTAGTGCTCGACATTGGGCAGGTAATGCTGGAATTCGTAGCCGCGCACCCAGGCCAGCCGGTAGGTGCCCAGCGTGGCCAGGGTCGGCGCCAGGTCGGACGCCAGGCCCAACGCGTAGATTTCGTCGGTGTCGTAGTGCCACTTGGGGTAAAGCGTGCCTTCGACTTCGTTCTCGTAGGCGCCGACCCAGGCATCGGCCTCGCCTCGCTGCACCAGGCCCACGGCGCGGGTGTAGGGCTCAATGCGCGAGGCAACCTTGATACCGGCAGGCTCGAACACTTCGCGCATCAGGTCCCAGCCCAGCCCGCTACCGTCCGCCTCGGTGTAGGCATTCCACTGCTCGCTGACCAGGACGATGTCCTTTGGCTTGTCGGACGAGCCCTGGGCCGACACCAGCCCGGCAATCATCCAGCACCCGGCCACAACTGCCGAGAGGCCGGCCAGCCACTTCACACTCATGCGCCCCATGAGCCACTTCCTATATGACGCCCCACACCCAGACTAGACCCTGCATCGCCAACCACGCAAAAACCCCGGCCAGCACGTCGTCGAGCATGATGCCGACGCCGCCGTGCACATGCTTGTCGACCCAGTGGATGGGCCAGGGCTTGAGAATGTCGAAAAAGCGGAACACCAGGAACCCTACCAGCAACCAGACCCAGCCTTCGGGCACCAGCCACAGGGTGATCCACATGCCGACCATTTCATCCCAGACGATGCCTTCGTGATCGTGCACGCGTAGATCGTCCGCCACCTTGCCGCACAGCCAGAAGCCGAACAGCATGGTGATGCCCAGCATCAGCCAGTAACCCCAGTCCGGCAGCATCTGCCACAGCGGAATGAATGGCACGGCGACCATCGAGCCCCAGGTCCCGGGCGCCTTGGGCAAGGTGCCGGAGCCGAAGCCGAACGCCAGAAAATGCCAGGGGTTGGTCCACACCGACGGCGGAACGTTTTCCGCCGGGACCTGATTAGGATGATCTGTCACCGTGTCTCCCGAAAATGTTGATAACCCCGAGTCTTCGGAGTGACGTCCTGCCCGTTCTCGTCGATCAGCGCCACGCCCTGCCCTTCGACCGCCCGGCCGATGACGAACACCGGCCAGCCCGCCGCAGTCAGGCTATCGAGCTCTGATGGCGGCAAGGTGAAGGCCAGCACGTAGTCATCGCCACCGGCCAGCGCAGCCTGTTGCGCGTCTTCGCGTGTGAAAAATGCCAGCAACGCGTCGGACATCGGCAAACGCTCGCGTTCCACCAGCAAGCGTACGCCTGAAGCCAGTGCGATGTGCCCGCAATCGGCGAGCAACCCGTCCGAGATATCCAGCGCCGCGCTGGCCTTGCCGCGCAGGGCCATGCCCAAACCCAGCTGCGGCTGTGGCGACCAGTACCGCGCCAGCAGTGCCTCTGCGGTAGACGCCTCGGTGCTGCGCTGGTTCAACACCAGTGGCAAGGCGCCCGCGCCGTCGCCCAATGGCGCGCCGACACAGAGCAAATCCCCGGCCCTGGCACCGCTGCGGGTCAGCGCACGCGCGGCCGGCACTGCGCCGAAGACCGTTACGGTCAGGCTCAAGGGGCCACGGGTGGTGTCGCCGCCGATCAGGCGCATGTCGCAGCTTTGGGCCATCTGATTCAGGCCACGGGCGAATGCTTCCAGCCAGGCAGCGGACACTTCCGGCAAGGTCAGGGCAAGGGTGAAGGCAAGAGGACGGGCGCCCATCGCCGCCAGGTCACTGGCAGACACGCCCAGGGCACGCTGGCCCAGCAGGAAAGGATCGCAGGCGTCGGGGAAATGCACCCCGGCCACCAGCGTGTCGGTGGACACCGCCAGTTGTTCGCCTGGCGGCACCGACAACAGGGCGCAGTCGTCGCCAATCCCCAATGCAACGCCTTCGCCCGGCTGCGCGCAGGGCGCAGCGGCGAAGTAGTTGCGGATCAGTTCGAACTCGCCCATGGCATCAAACACTCAAGCTTCTGGAGAGCCCAGACGCCTCAGCGCTTGTTGGCCTTGACTTCGGCTTCACGCAGACGCGGAGCCAGCTTGTCGAGCACGCCGTTGACGAACTTGTGGCCGTCGGTCGAACCGTAGACTTTCGCCAGTTCGATACCTTCGTTGATGACCACGCGGTACGGCACGTCGATGCGCTCCAGCAGTTCCCACGTCGACAGACGCAGTACCGCCAGCTCGACCGGGTCCAGCTCGTCGATGGTCAGGTCCAGGCACGGCGCCAAGGCTGTATCGATCTGGTCTTTCTTGGCCGGTACGCCGTGCAGGATTTCACGGAAGTAGGCGCCGTCGATGTCGCTGAAATCGTTGTCGACGCGGAACTGCGCTTCGATTTCGTTCAGCGATTGCCTGGCCATGTGCAGCTGGTACAGGGCCTGGGTCGCCAGCTGGCGGGCAGCGCGACGCTTTTCACTCTTCGATGGCTTGCCGGCGTCCGCAGGGCGCGGATCGCGTGGGTTGAAGCGATCGCTATCGTCGTTAATCACTTGGCCTCCAACTGCGCCAACAGGCTGACCATCTCGATGGCGGACAGGGCAGCTTCAGCGCCTTTGTTGCCGGCCTTGGTGCCGGAACGCTCGATGGCCTGTTCGATGGAATCGACGGTCAGCACGCCGAAGGCGACCGGTACGCCGAACTCCATGGACACCTGGGCCAGGCCCTTGGTGCATTCACCGGCCACGTATTCGAAGTGCGGAGTGCCGCCACGGATCACGGCGCCCAGGGCGATGATCGCGGAGAACTCGCTGCGCTGAGCGACTTTCTGCACGACCAGCGGGATTTCGAACGCGCCAGGGGCACGGATGATGGTGATGTCGCTTTCGCTCACGCCATGGCGAACCAGGGCATCAACGGCACCGCTCACCAGGCTTTCGACGACGAAGCTGTTGAAGCGGCCAACCACCAGGGCGTAGCGACCTTGTGGGGCGATGAAGGTACCTTCGATGGTCTTCAGGGTCATTCGGCTGAGTCTCATATTAAAAAGAGCAAAGCGCGCATCAGGCGCGCGCTTTCAGGATTTTAGGCCACGAATCGGTGACCGCAGGCACAAAAGCAGTGAAAGCATAGCGCCTTCACCGGCGATGACCTGCCGGTCGTTATTCGGAGGGCACGTATTCTACAACTTCCAGATCGAAACCGGATATCGCGTTGAACTTCATTGGCGAACTCATCAGGCGCATTTTGCGTACGCCCAGGTCGCGAAGGATCTGCGAACCGGCACCGACCGTGCTGTAAGTGGTCGGTGTCTTGACTGGCGCCGCACCTGCGGTTTCCCGCACATGGGCCAGCACGGCATCGCCGTCCAGCGGGTGACCGAGCAGCAGCACGACACCGCTGCCGGCCTCGGCCACCGCCGCCATGGCGGCCCGCAGGCTCCAGCGGCCGGGCTGTTTGACCATCAGCAGGTCGCGCAGCGGGTCCATGTTGTGCACGCGGACCAGGGTCGGCTCTTCTGCGCAGACCTTGCCCAGCGTCAACGCCATGTGCACGTCGCCCTCGACCGAATCACGGTAGGTCACCAGGTTGAACTGGCCCTGTTCGGTGTCCAGCGGCTGTTCGGCAATCCGCTGAACGGTACGTTCGTGAATCATGCGGTAATGGATCAGGTCGGCAATGGTGCCGATCTTGATGTTGTGCTCGGCGGCAAAAACTTCCAGCTCGGCGCGACGGGACATGGTGCCGTCGTCGTTCATCACTTCGCAGATCACCCCGGTCGGCTCGAAGCCGGCCATGCGCGCCAGGTCGCACGCAGCTTCGGTGTGGCCGGCGCGGGACAACGTGCCGCCCGCCTGGGCCATCAACGGGAAGATGTGGCCAGGGCTGACGATGTCTTCGGCCTTGGCATCCTTGGCCGCCGCAGCCTGCACGGTTCGGGCGCGGTCAGCGGCGGAAATGCCGGTGGTCACGCCTTCGGCGGCTTCGATGGAAACGGTGAACTTGGTGCCGAAGCCCGAACCGTTGCGCGGCGCCATCAGCGGCAGCTTCAACGCTTCGCAGCGCTCGCGGGTCATGGGCATGCAGATCAGGCCACGGGCGTAACGCGCCATGAAGTTGATGTGCTCGGGCTTGACGCATTCGGAGGCCATGATCAGATCGCCTTCGTTCTCGCGATCTTCGTCATCCATGAGGATGACCATCTTGCCTTGGCGAATGTCTTCAACCAGTTCTTCGATGCTATTGAGCGCCACGCGGCACCCCCTTCATTCAGGATTTGAGGTAGCCGTTGGCGGCCAGAAAGCTTTCGGTGATATTGCCGCCCTGGGCAGGCGTCGGGTCGGCGGCCTTGTCACCGAGCAGCAGACGCTCCAGGTAACGCGCCAGCAGATCCACTTCCAGGTTGATCTTACGGCCCGGGCGGTAGTCGCCCATGATGGTCTCGGCCAGGGTGTGCGGGACGATGGTCAGCTCGAACTCGGCGCCATTGACCGCGTTCACGGTCAGGCTGGTGCCGTCGACGGTGATCGAACCCTTGTGCGAGATGTACTTGGCAAGCTCGCGAGGGGCGCGCATGCGGAACTGGATCGCACGGGCGTTTTCCTCGCGGGACAGGACTTCGCCGACGCCGTCGACGTGGCCGCTGACCAGATGGCCGCCCAGGCGGGTGGTCGGGGTCAGGGCTTTTTCCAGGTTGACCCGGCTGCCGGTTTTCAGATCGATGAACGCAGTAACGTCCAGGGTCTCGCGGCTGACGTCGGCCCAGAAGCCGTCGCCGGGCAATTCAATGGCGGTCAGGCACACGCCGTTGACGGCAATGCTGTCGCCGAGCTTGACGTCGGACAGGTCGAGTTTGCCGGTTTCTACGTAAACACGAACATCACCGCCCTTGGGCGTGATGGCGCGGATGCTGCCGATGGATTCGATGATGCCGGTGAACATGGGTCCTCCAGGAGAACGGGGCCTGCGCTGCAAGCGAAAGCCGGAATTATACGCTCGCGCCAGGCGCAGGTATTGCAATGACTCGCCAGTCATTGCCGATTGCGCGCATTTCTACAATCTTCAGTTCCAGCGACTCGCTCATCTGCGCCAGCGGCAGGTCCAGCAGCGGGCGCGCCGAGGAGCCCATGAACTTGCCGGCGATGAAAATCTGGAACTCATCCACCAGCCCCAGACGAGTGAACGCACCAGCGAGCTTGGGACCGGCTTCGACCAGCACATCGTTGACGCCGCGGCTGGCCAATTCGACCAGCAACTTGCGCAGGTCGACGTGGCCGCCACTGCTGGGCAGTGCCAGCAATTCGTGGCCCGCTTCGCTGTAGCGCTCGCGGGCCGAAGCCGCAGCGCAGGTCGCGACCAGCGCGTTGCCCGCCTTGAAGAACGGCGCATCCAGCGGCACCCGCAGGCGTCCGTCGATCAACACGCGCAAGGGCGGACGGCTGACTGCCAGCGCGGTCAGTTCGGCGTTCAGGCCCAGTTCGTCAGGGCGGACGGTCAGGCGCGCGTTGTCGGCCAGCACAGTGTCGGCACCGGTCAGCACCACGCTCGACTGCGCCCGGAGACGCTGCACCGCAGAACGCGCGTCGGGCCCGGTGATCCACTGGCTTTCGCCGCTGGCCATGGCGGTGCGCCCGTCCAGGCTCATCGCCAGCTTCACCTGCACATACGGCAGGCCGTGTTCCATGCGCTTGAGAAAGCCTTTGTTGAGCGCCCGCGCTTCGCCTTCGAGCACGCCGCTCTGCACCGCGATACCGGCGCTCATCAGGCGCAGCAGGCCGCGGCCGGCAACATCGGGATTGGGGTCCTGCATGGCGGCGACCACCCGCGCCACGCCTGCATTGACCAGCGCATCGGCGCAAGGCGGCGTGCGGCCATGATGGCTGCACGGTTCCAGGGTGACGTAAGCGGTGGCGCCACGGGCCTTGTCGCCCGCCTGACGCAGTGCGTGGACTTCGGCATGGGGCTCGCCTGCGCGCACGTGCCAGCCTTCGCCGACGACCTCGCCGTCACGCACAATCACGCAGCCGACCCGGGGATTGGGATGGGTGGAATACACACCCTTGCGCGCCAGTTCCAGCGCCCGCGCCATGTAGGCGGCGTCGAGCACGCTTTGCTCTGTGGAGGACATGCTCACTCTTTAGCCGGCTCGCGGGCCAGTCGGTCGATTTCTTCGCGGAATTCGTTGAGGTCCTGGAAGCGCCGGTACACCGATGCGAAGCGGATGTAGGCCACTTCGTCGAGCTTCTGCAGCTCGCTCATCACCAGGTTGCCGACGATCAGCGATTTGACTTCACGCTCGCCGGTCGCCCGCAGCTTGCTCTTGATGTGGGCCAGTGCCGCCTCAAGCCGCTCGACGCTGACCGGGCGCTTTTCCAGCGCGCGCTGCATGCCGGCACGCAGTTTTTCTTCGTCGAAGGGCTGGCGGCTGCCGTCCTGCTTGATCAGCCGGGGCAGGACCAGTTCGGCGGTTTCGAAGGTGGTGAAACGCTCACCGCAGGCCACGCACTCGCGGCGGCGGCGGACCTGATCGCCCTCGGCGACCAGACGGGAATCGATGACTTTGGTGTCGTTGGCACCGCAGAAGGGACAGTGCATGGTGGCAGGCAACAAAAAAAGGGAGGGCCATGGTAGCGCATCCCGCTCGCAAGACAAGTCCGGTGCTTTGCGGTATACAGACGCGCAAAAGCCGTCACCCTCGGCGATACTGCATCTTCTGGCGCATATTCCGCCCGTTTAACGTTTTAGCTGGAGCCGTTCATGACGCTATGTAAGCTCGCTGCATTTTGCCTGCTTGGCCTGCTCGCTGCCTGTAGCACCGCCGAGGCGCCCAAGCCTGCGGAACCTGCCAAGCCTGCGCCCCAGGCGATCAAACTGCCTGAAGGCCCGGGCCCGCTCTTGCCTTATCAGCGCGAACTGAGCGGCCAGTTGCTCGGCGTGCCGGCAGGCGCGGAAGTGGAATTGGCGCTGCTGGTGATCGACGATCGCAACCGCCCGCAAAAATTGTTGAGCAGCACCAAGCTGATCGGCAATAACCAGTCGCTGCCCTTCCAGTTGCGCTTCAACCCGGAAGCTTTCCCCGAAGGCGCGCGCGTCGAGCTGCGTGGCCGCGCGAGCCAGTCAGGGCAGTTGATCCTGCATCTGCCGTCGGTGCTGATCGCCAAGCCTGAAACCCAGTCGCTGGGGCAACTGCAATTCTTCAAGATGCCATGACGCCTCCGGCTCATCTGCAAGCAGCCCTGAGCGAATTGTTGGGCGATGCGCGACTGGTCGCCGAGCCCTTGCCGGGCACCGATCTGAAGTTGTGGCTGATCGACGCGGACAACATGGACCGCGCCTTCAGCCCCGAAGAAACCCGCCGCATCCTTGAGGAGCCACCCTACTGGAGTTTCTGCTGGGCCAGTGGCCTGGCGCTGGCGCGATTTCTCGCAGAGCAGCGGCATTGGGTCGAAGGCAAGCGCGTGCTGGATTTCGGCGCAGGCTCGGGCGTTGCCGGGATTGCGGCGGTGAAGGCCGGGGCGCTGGAAGTGGTGGCCTGCGACCTTGATCCGATAGCGCTGGCGGCCTGCCGAGCCAACGCTGAACTCAACGGCGTGACGCTGAGTTATTCGGCGAACTTCTTTGCCGAAGCCGACCGCTTCGACCTGATTCTGGTGGCCGACGTGCTCTATGACCGCGCCAACCTGCCGTTGCTGGACCAATTCCTGACCCGCGGCCAGCAGGCGCTGGTGGCCGATTCGCGGGTGCGGGATTTCCAGCATCCGGCGTATGAAAGGCTGGGGATTCTCGAAGCGCTGACCTTGCCGGATCTGGCCGAGCCGTGGGAGTTTCGTCGCGTGAGCCTGTACCACGCCTCCCGCTAGAACCACGGTCCTGTAGGAGCGAATTCATTCGCGAACAATCTGTCGGGCGATGCATCTTTGTCGTCTGGAAAATCTTTCGCGAATGAATTCGCTCCTACAGAGGGTTCTGCGTTTACCCGCAAATGCGGTGGCGATGCGCACGCCTGTAGGTCCGATTTGCCTCGCACCTTCCGACAATCCCCCCAGCCCTTTATAGTTGGCGTCATTGAGCCTTTTTTCGAGACTTGCGATGAGCCAGGACACGCCGTACATCTTCGATGCGACCACTGCCACTTTCGATCAGCTGGTGATCCAGAACTCCTTTCACAAACCGGTGCTGGTGGATTTCTGGGCCGAATGGTGTGCGCCGTGCAAGGTGCTGATGCCGCTGCTGCAGCAGATCGCCGAGAGCTATCAGGGCGAGTTGCTGCTGGCCAAGGTCGATTGCGATGCCGAGCAGGAAATCGTCGGCCGCTTCGGCATCCGCAGTCTGCCGACCGTGGTGCTGTTCAAGGACGGCCAGCCGGTCGACGGTTTTGCCGGTGCGCAGCCAGAATCGGAAATCCGCAAGCTGCTTGAGCCACATGTGCAGATGCCGCCTCCGGCTGCGGGCGACCCGCTGCAGACCGCTCAGGCGATGTTCGCCGAAAGCCATTTCGCTGAAGCCGAAGCAGTGCTACAGACGATTCTGACCGAAGACAACACCAACGCCGCCGCGCTGATCCTGTACGCGCGCTGCCTGGCCGAGCGCGGCGAGATTGCCGAAGCGCGCACCGTACTGGACGCGGTCAAGGGCGATGAGCACAAGGCGGCGCTGGCTGGCGCCAAGGCGCAACTGACCTTCCTGGCCGAAACCGCTGCGCTGCCGGATGTCGCGGATCTGAAAACGCGCCTGGCGCAGAATCCGCAGGACGATGAAGCGCTGTACCAACTGGCGATTCATCAGTTGTCGCGCCAGCAATACGAAGCGGCGCTGGAAGGCCTGCTCAAGCTGTTCATTCGCAACCGCAGCTACAACGAAGGCCAGCCGCACAAGACGCTGCTGCAGGTGTTCGATCTGCTGGGCAACGACCATCCGCTGGTGACCACCTACCGCCGCAAGTTGTTTGCTGCGTTGTATTAACGCGTGACGCCAAACCTGTAGGAGCGAATTCATTCGCGAAAAATTTATCAGGCGACAAAGGTGTATCGCCTGAAAGATTTTCGCGAATAAATTCGCTCCTACAGGGTTTTGGCGCGATTACTCAACCCAGTAATACTCCGGCGCATCGCCATGGCTCTCGACCCTGACGTTGGGGCTGTGGCGCATGCGCACCATCAGGCGCTTGCCCGCCGCCGTGCTGCCCGCCAGCCCCTCCAGTTGCCCCAACAGATCCGGCCCGCTCAGGTGCCCGGCCTTGCGCAGCAGATCCTGGGCGATGTCCCACGCCGCGTCGTTGCGGCTGGCCACAGGCCTGGCGGGCGAGTCGGCGGGAACAGCGTCTGGTTGTACTTGGGCGCCAAGCTGCACACCCAGCTTCGCCCAGTCGCCATCGTCCATTTCCACAGTCAGATCCACCGGCACATCGCCAACGGTTCCACGGATTCGCAACATGTCATTTGCCCTCTGTTTGCCTGAGGCGCATGGTCCCACAGGTAGTATTGCGTTGCATGCCCCGTAGCAGCACGGCTTGCCGGCGGTCACGGTGTGTCAGCGCCGAAGATGTAGGCTGACACACCGCCCCGCCGGCAAGCCGTGCTGCTACGGATCATTACCACCCATATGGATGGCGCCGAATGCCACGGCATCGAAAAAGTTAAGAACCGCCGC
The DNA here is from genome assembly GCF_056627435.1 of Pseudomonas sp. 2. Classification (NCBI taxonomy): domain Bacteria; kingdom Pseudomonadati; phylum Pseudomonadota; class Gammaproteobacteria; order Pseudomonadales; family Pseudomonadaceae; genus Pseudomonas; species Pseudomonas sp. 2. The sequence goes on along the minus strand of NZ_JBWXNG010000019.1, from coordinate 54,739 downwards.
AAAATATTGTTATAAGATCACATAACAATTTTTAACCCCTTCCCGGAGCCCTCCCTATGCGTCGTCTGTTACTCGCCCTGCCCTTCGCGCTGCTGCCTTTGACCCTCGCCCACGCCGCTGACGAACATGACCACGATCATGAACACGGCAGCCTGGGTGCGCATGTGCATGGCGTGGCGCGTCTGGACATGGCGCTGGACGGCCGTACGCTGGAGTTCGAGCTGGACACCCCGGCGATGAACATCGTGGGCTTTGAGCACGCCGCCACCAGCGATGCCGACAAGATGAAACTGGCGCTGGCCAAGGAAACCCTGCTCAAGCCGCACGCGCTGTTCAGCATTCCCGAGGCCGCTGGCTGCTCGGTCACCAAGGCCCGGGTGGAAAGCCCGCTGTACGGTGACAAGGACGACGACGGCGACGCCGACGAGCATGAACACGAGCACAGCGAAATTCACGGCCACTACCAGTTCACCTGCAGCGTGCCTGCGGTGCTGAACAAGCTGGACCTGACGCAACTGTTCACCAGCTTCCCGGCCACCCAGACCATCCAGGTGCAACTGGTCACGCCAAAACGCCAGATGGGCGCCGAAGTGCGTCCGAGCAATCCAGTGGTCAAGTTCTGAACATGACCCAGGCACTCATCGAGCTGTCCGAACTCAGCTTTGCCTGGCCCGGCCACGCGCCGCTGCTGGACATTCCGGCGTTTCGTCTGGAACCCGGCGAAACGCTGTTCCTCAAAGGCCCCAGCGGCAGCGGCAAGACCACCTTGCTGGGCCTCTTGGGCGGGGTGCAGAAGCCTGATCGCGGCAGCATTCGTTTGCTCGGCCAGGAGCTGACGCAGTTGTCCGCCGGTGCCCGCGACCGCTTTCGCGTCGATCACACCGGCTACATTTTCCAGCAGTTCAATCTGTTGCCGTTTCTCTCTGTGCGGGAAAACGTCGAGTTGCCCTGCCACTTCTCCCGGCTGCGTGCAGAGCGGGCGACCCAGCGCCACGGCAGTGTCGACAAGGCCGCCGCGACCTTGCTCGCGCACCTGGGCCTGAAAGACCCGGCCTTGCTGGAACGCCGCGCGGATTCCCTGTCCATCGGCCAGCAACAACGGGTCGCTGCGGCCCGTGCGCTGATCGGCCAGCCGGAACTGGTGATCGCCGACGAACCGACCTCGGCACTGGACGCCGACGCCCGCGAGGCGTTCATCCGGTTGCTGTTCGCCGAATGTCGCGAAGCCGGGGCCAGCCTGCTGTTCGTCAGCCACGATCAGAGCCTGGCGCCGCTGTTCGACCGCAACCTGTCGCTGGCCGAACTCAATCGCGCCGCCGTCGCCATAGAGGTTTGAGATGTATCTTCTTCGCCTGGCGCTGGCCAGCCTCGCCAACCGCCGCTTCACCGCGTTTCTCACGGCCTTCGCCATCGCCCTGTCGGTCTGCCTGCTGCTGGCAGTAGAGCGGGTGCGCACCGAAGCCCGCGCCAGTTTCGCCAGCACCATCAGCGGCACCGACCTGATCGTCGGCGCCCGCTCGGGCTCGGTGAACCTGCTGCTGTATTCGGTGTTCCGCATCGGTAACGCCACCAACAACATTCGCTGGGACAGCTTCGAGCACTTCGCCAACAGCAAACAGGTGAAGTGGGCGATTCCGATTTCCCTCGGCGACAGCCATCGCGGCTACCGGGTGATGGGTACCAACGAATCGTATTTCGAGCATTACCAGTACGGCCGCCAGCAGCATCTGCAAATCGCCGATGGCCGGCCGTTCGCCACCGACCCGTTCGAAGTGGTGCTCGGCGCGGAAGTCGCCGAAGCGCTGCACTACAAGCTGGGCGACAAGCTGGTGCTGGCCCACGGCGTGGCGACGGTGAGCCTGGTCAAGCATGACGACAAACCTTTCACCGTGGTCGGCATTCTCAAGCGCACCGGCACCCCGGTCGACCGCACGCTGCACATCAGCCTGGGCGGCATGGAAGCGATTCACATCGACTGGCACAACGGCGTGCCCGCCCAGGGCGCCGGGCGCATCAGTGCCGATCAGGCGCGCAACATGGACCTGACGCCGACCCAGATCACCGCCTTCATGCTCGGCCTGAACAGCAAGATTTCGACCTTCGCCCTGCAGCGCGAGATCAACGAATTCCGTGGCGAGCCGATGCTGGCGATCCTGCCCGGCGTTGCCCTGCAGGAGTTGTGGAGCCTGATGGGCACCGCCGAAAAAGCCTTGTTCGTGATTTCGCTGTTCGTGGTGCTGACCGGTTTGATCGGCATGCTTACGGCGATTCTGACCAGCCTCAACGAACGTCGCCGCGAGATGGCGATCCTGCGTTCGGTGGGCGCGCGGCCCTGGCATGTCGCCAGCCTGTTGATTCTGGAAGCCTTCGCGCTAGCCTTCGCCGGAGCGGTCAGCGGCCTGGCGCTGCTGTACATCGGCATCGCCTCGGCTCAGGGTTACGTGCAGGCGAACTATGGTCTGTACTTGCCGCTGTCGCTGCCGAGCAGCTATGAATGGACGTTGCTGGGCGGCATTCTGTGCGCGGCGCTGTTGATGGGCACCGTGCCCGCGTGGCGCGCCTATCGCCAGTCGCTGGCCGACGGTTTGTCGATTCGCTTGTGAGGACGTTGTGATGCGCAGGGTGTGGGTACTGTTTTCATTGCTGCTGAGCGCGCAGGCCTGGGCGCAGGATCTGCGGGTGCTGACCTGGCAGGAAATGATCCCGCCCGATGCGCCGCCGGTGAAGCTGATCACCGCGCCCATCCACGACTTGTCGAAAATGGCCGACACCCTGTCGATGGAATCCGCCCCCGCCGCCCATCAACTGGCGCCCAATGCGCCGGTGGTCAAGTCGCTGGACGGCCAGATGGTGCGCCTGCCCGGTTATATCGTGCCGCTGGAAGTCAGCGAAGAAGGCCGGGTGACCGACTTTCTGCTGGTGCCGTATTTCGGCGCCTGCATCCACGTTCCGCCCCCGCCGCCCAACCAGATCGTGCACGTCACCAGCGAGCTGGGCGTGAAGGTGGACGAGCTGTACCAGCCGTACTGGATCGAGGGGCCGATGCAGGTCAAAGCCACCAACACCGACCTGGCCGAGGCCGGGTATCAGATGGAAGCGGACAAGATTCTGGTTTACGAGCTTCCTGACCAATAGGCATCTCTCATGATCTGTGCCTTCACTGGCCTCTTCGCGAGCAAGCTCACTCCTACAGACGAACGCGATCCCCTGTAGGAGCGAATTTATTCGCGAAGATTGGTCAGGCAATAGAGATGCATCGCCTGACCCGGCCATTCGCGAATGAATTCGCTCCTACAGGTCAGCCGGCTTAATCGACCGTCTCTTGAGCCAGGTCAAAACCCTCGCCCCAGACGCTTCGTACCCTAAGGCATCCCTTTTCAATGCCTTTACGGAGCCCCCATGAACAAGTCCCTGCTCGGCGCGCCGCTGGTTGCGCTCGCCCTTCTCACACCTTTGGGCGCCCAGGCGCACGTGGAAGGCGATGTCATCGTGCGCGCAGGCGCGGCGCGGGTCGTGCCCAATGAAGACAGCGGCAATGTGAAGCTGGACGGCACCAAGGTCGCGGGCACCAAGGCCACGGCCGACAATTCGACCCAGCTGGGCCTGACCTTCGCCTACATGCTCACCGATCACGTGGGCCTGGAACTGCTCGCCGCCACGCCGTTCAGCCACACAATCGGCGTGAAAGGTCTGGGCCCTGGTCTGGACGGCAAGCTGGCGGACGTCAAACAGCTGCCGCCCACCCTGTCGCTGCAGTACTACCCGATGGACAGCGCCTCGAAGTTCCAGCCCTACGCCGGGGTCGGCCTGAACTACACCAAATTCTTCAACGAAGACCTCACCGGCGAGCGCAAGCAGCAGGGCTTCAGCAACCTGAAACTCAAGGACTCGGTCGGCCTGGCCGCGCAGATCGGCATGGACTACATGCTCACCGACCACGTCATGCTCAACGCCTCGATCTGGTACATCGACATCGACACCAAGGCCAGTGTCGACGGCCCGTCGGCGTTGAGCGTGGGCAAGACCAAGGTGGATGTGGATATCGACCCGTGGGTGTACATGGTGGGGTTGGGTTACAAGTTCTGAGAACGATGTGAATTCAATGTGGGAGTGAGCTTGCTCACGAATGATTTCGCCACCCGCCAAAGGTGCTGCGAATGCAACGCCCTCTTCGTGAGCAAGCTCACTCCCACACACCCTCATTCGGCCATATCGTTTTTCGGGCACAAAAAAGGCACCTGAACAGGTGCCTTTTTGCGTCTGCGGATTCAGCGCCCCAGCAAGCGCGCCAGCCCGACTTTCAACGGCGTCGGCTCGGGCACCATGAAACGCTCGAGCAAACGCTGGTTGTTGGCCCGCGAATGCTTGATGTCCCCCGAGCGCGCAGCCAGGTGAGTGACCGCTGGCAGCCCTCCGACCACCTCAGCCAGGGCCGCGAGCAGTTGGTTCAGCGACGTGGTGGCATTCAGGCCGACGTTGACCGCCCCCTCCTCCACAGCAGGCTTCTCGAAGCCCTGCACCACCAGGTCCACCAGGTCCTCGACGTAGAAGAAATCCCGGGTCTGTTCGCCATCGCCGAACACCGAAATCGGCAGGCCCTTCTCGGCGCGCTCGGCAAAGATGCTGATCACCCCCGAATACGGCGAAGACGGATCCTGGCGTGGGCCGAAGATGTTGAAGAAGCGGAACACCACCGGCTCCAGGCCGTGCTGGCGACGATAGAAATCGAAGTAGTACTCGCTGGCCAGCTTGTCCGACGCATAGGGCGTCAGCGGTGCCTTGGGCGTGTCTTCGGTGATCGCCTCGCCCTCGCCATTGTTGCCGTATACCGCCGCGCTGGAAGCGAACACCACGCGCTTGATGCCCGCCTGGCGCATGGCCTCGCAGACATTGAGCGTGCCGATGAAATTGCTCTGATGGGTCTTCACCGGGTCATCCACCGAGGCCTGCACCGAGGCCACGGCCGCCAGATGTGCGACCGCCTGGCAGCCCTGCGCGGCGCGGGCGACCAGCGCGGCATCGGCGACGTCGCCCTCGATCAGCTCGACCCGGGGATTGTCCAGCGGCAGGTTGCTGCGCTTGCCGGTCGACAGATCGTCGAGGACGCGCACGGCGTAACCCTTGGCGAGCAAGGCGTCGACCAGGTGCGAGCCGATGAAACCGGCGCCGCCGGTGATGAGAACAGGTGCATCAGACATGACGGTAATAGCGGTCCAGTAAGCTGGGCAAACCGGCACGCCAGGCGCGGGGTTTGATACCAAAGGTGTGAAGGATTTTCTTGCAGGCCAGCACTGCGTTCTGCGGCTCGTCGCTCACGTCGGGGCTTGCGGCATGGGCCTGGGCGGTCGGCGCCTCGACCTTGAGCGCGTGCAGCGCGCGGGCTTCGGTCAACACCGCCTGGCCCAGCGCCAGCGGCGTGGTGGCCTCGTGCCCGGCGTAGTGATAGGTGCCCCACAGCGGCGCGGCGCAGTCGAGCTGCTTGAGCACCGAAATGATCACCCGGGCGGCGTCGTCCACCGGCGTCGGATTGCCCCGGCGGTCATCGGCCATGAGGATTTCGTCCAGGCGCTCGGCGCGGTCCAGGAACCGTCCCAGCAGCCCGTCGGCGCTGTCATCGAGCAGCCAGCCGAAGCGCAGCAAGACATGCTGCGGGCAGGTGGCGCGCACGCTCTGTTCGATCCGCCACAGCGCCTGGCCCCGGGCGCCCAGCGGCACCGGTTCATCTTTTTCGCTGTAGGCAGTCGCCCGCGAGCCATCGAACACCCGATAGCTCGAAGGCTGGAGCAGAATGATGTTGTGGTGCTGGCACAGCTCGGCAAGACGCTCGACGGAGCGCTCCTGCGTGTCCAGCCTCTCGGTGCTCACACTCTGCGCCTGAAACCAGTCGAAGTAGTAAGCCAGATTGATCAAGGCATCCGGGCGGGTGTCATCGAGCAGTTGCGTCAGGCTTGCCGCATCCCAACCGTCTTGCGGTGGACGCGGTGCGAGGAAGCCAATGTCCTCCTCGGCACCCAGACGGATCAACGCCTGCCCAAGGGCATTCCCGCCGCCCAACAGCATAAGGCGCATTCGCATAGAGTCAGCAGGCTCGGTCTTGGAATTCAGTTGAAAACAGGTGAAAAACGGTCGCAAACATAACACGTCCTGTGGATAAGTCCCAAGGGGTGCAAAGCCCCGCCCGCCGATCAATGACCGGTTTGCACCCTTGCATCACGCGGCCCGTACCCGCATAACTGGCTGCATGAACCTCATCCAGACTCCCGCGCCTGTGCCCGTTGCCTTTCACCCGGCGGTCAGCGCGTGGTTTGCCAGCCGGTTTGCCGCGGTCACGCCAGCCCAGGCCCAGGCGTGGCCGCTGATCAAGCAACGGCAGTCGACGCTGATCGCCGCGCCCACCGGCTCGGGGAAAACCCTCACCGCGTTTCTGGCGGTGATCGACGATCTGGTCCGCCTCGGCCTTGAAGCGGGCGGCGAGTTGCCGGAGCAGACCTACGTGGTCTATGTCTCCCCGCTCAAGGCGCTGTCCAACGACATCCAGATCAACCTGCAGGAGCCGCTGGCCGGGATCACCGAGCATCTGCGCCTGATGGGCCTGCCGCAATTGCGCATCAGCACCGCCGTGCGCACCGGCGACACGCCGCAGAAGGAGCGCAGCGCGATGCGCAAGACCGCGCCGCACATTCTGGTGACCACGCCCGAATCCCTGTACGTGCTGCTGGGCTCAGACTCGGGCAGGCGCATGTTGTCGAGCACGCAGACGGTGATCGTCGACGAAATCCACGCCATCGCCGCCAGCAAACGCGGCAGCCATCTGGCGTTGAGCCTGGAGCGCCTGCAAGGCTTGTGTGACCAGCCGTTACTGCGCATCGGCCTGTCGGCGACGCAGAAACCCATCGAGCGGGTGTCGCGCTTTCTGGCAGGCAGCGATCCGCTCAGCCGGCCTTGCGCCATTGTCGACATCGGCCACGCCCGCCCGCGCGATCTGGCCATTGAAGTGCCGCCCGTGCCACTGACCGCGGTGATGGCCAATGATGTCTGGGAGCGGGTCTATGACCGGCTCGCCGAGCTTGCCCGCGAGCACCGCACCACGCTGATTTTCGTCAACACCCGGCGCCTGGCCGAGCGCATGGCCCGGCACCTGAGCGAACGTCTGGGCAAGCAGGCCGTGGCCGCCCACCACGGCAGCCTGGCCAAGGAGCAGCGGCTGGACGCCGAGCAACGGCTCAAGCGTGGCGAACTGCAAGTGCTGATCGCCACCGCCTCGCTGGAACTGGGCATCGACATCGGCGATGTGGATCTGGTCTGCCAGATCAGCTCGCCGCGCTCCATCGCCGCCTTTCTGCAACGGGTCGGCCGCTCGGGGCACCATGTCGGCGGTACGCCCAAGGGCCGGCTGTTCGCCATTTCCCGCGACGACCTGATCGAATGCGCGGCGCTGCTGGACTGCGTGCGCCGCGGCGAACTCGACACCTTGCTGATCCCCAAGGCGCCGCTGGATGTACTGGCGCAGCAAATCATCGCCGAGGTGAGCTGCCGGGAATGGCAGGAACAGGACCTGCTCGCGCTGTTTCGCAACGCCTGGCCCTACGCCGAGCTGGACGAAGCACACTTTCAGACGCTGCTGGCCATGCTCGCCGAGGGATACAGCGGGCGCCAGGGCGTGCGCGCGGCGTATCTGCACCGTGACGCCGTAACCCGCACCCTGCGCGGGCGGCGCGGCAGCAAGCTCACCGCCGTGACCAGCGGCGGGACGATCCCCGACAACGCCGACTACAGCGTGATCCTCGAACCCCAGGCGCTGAACATCGGCACGGTCAACGAAGACTTCGCGGTGGAAAGCATCGCCGGTGACATCTTCCAGCTGGGCAACACCTCGTACCGGATCCTGCGCATCGAAGCGGACCGGGTGCGAGTCGACGACGCCCAGGGCATGGCGCCGAATATCCCGTTCTGGCTGGGCGAGGCGCCGGGCCGCAGCGACGAGCTTTCATTCGCCGTCGCCCGCCTTCAGGCCGACATCGATCAGCACCTGAGTGAACATCCGGGCGATCTGCAACCCGCCATCGACTGGCTGACGAGCACACTGGGGCTGAACGCAGACAGCGCCGGGCAAATGGTCGAGTACCTGGCCCGCGCCCACGCCGCCCTCGGCGCCTTGCCGTCGCAAGACACCTTGGTCATGGAGCGCTTTTTCGACGAATCCGGCGGCACTCAACTGGTGATCCACACGCCATTTGGCAGCCGCATCAACCGCGCCTGGGGCCTGGCCCTGCGCAAGCGCTTCTGCCGCAACTTCAATTTCGAGCTGCAGGCCGCCGCCAGCGAAGACGCCATCGTGCTGTCGCTGTCCACCAGCCACAGTTTCGCGCTGGATGAAGTCTGGCGTTACCTGCATTCGAACAGTGCCGAACATCTGTTGATTCAGGCGGTGCTCGATGCGCCGCTGTTCGGCGTGCGCTGGCGCTGGAACGCCGGGGTCGCCCTGGCCCTGCCGCGCTATGCCGGCGGGCGCAAAGTGGCGGCGCAACTGCAGCGCATGAAGGGCGAAGACCTGATCGCCACGGTGTTTCCCGACCAGATCGCGTGCCTGGAAAACCTGGTGGGCGAGCGCGAGGTGCCGGATCACCCGCTGGTCGAGCAGACCCTCGACGATTGCCTGCACGAAGCGATGGACGCCGAAGGCTGGCTGGCCCTGCTGCGCCGTATGGAAAGTGGCGACGTGCACCTGATCAGCCGCGACCTGCCCGCGCCGTCACCCCTGGCCGCGGAAATCCTCAACGCCAAACCGTACAGTTTTCTCGACGACGCGCCGCTGGAAGAACGTCGGACCCAGGCGGTGCTCAATCGCCGCTGGAGCGACCCCGAATCGGCTGATGATCTCGGTGCCCTCGATGCCGACGCCATCGACGCCGTGGGCATCGAGGCCTGGCCGCAACCGCAGAACGCCGACGAAATGCACGAAGCGCTGATGAGCCTGGGCGGCATCAGCGGCGTCGAAGCGCGGGACAATCCGCACTGGATGAAATGGCTGGAAAGCCTGGCCCGCGCAGGGCGTGCGACGCGTCTGCAAATCACGTCGGAAAACGCCCTGTGGATACCGCTGGAGCGTCTGACGTGCTTGCAGGCACTTTACCCTGCTGCCGAAATGCATCCGCCGCTGGCCGCTCTGGCCGGATTCGATGAAGCCTGGAATGACAACGAAGCCCGGGTGGAGATCCTGCGCGCACGCTTGAGCGGCTTCGGCCCACTGCCGGTTCAGGCCATCGCCGAACCGCTGGCCATGACGGCAAGTGACGTCACCCAGGGCCTGGCCCAACTGGAAAGCCAGGGCTATGTGCTGCGCGGGCGTTTCAGCCCCGGCACCCGCGAGGAGCAATGGTGCGAGCGGCATCTGCTCTCGCGTATTCATCGCTACACGGTCAAACGCCTGCGTCGGGAAATCGAGCCGGTCTCGCTGCAGGACTTCACCCGTTTTCTGTTCGACTGGCAGCACCTGTCCGCATCGACCATCAGCCAGGGCAAGGCGGCGCTGCCGGAAGTGCTGGATCAGCTCGAAGGTTTTTCCGCAGCGGCAGGCGCCTGGGACAGCGATATTCTTCCGGCGCGCCTGAAGGATTATTCCCAGAGTTGGCTGGATGACCTGTGTCGGTCCGGCAAAGTGGTGTGGATGCGTCTGACCAGCCGCAACAAGGTGGCCAGTGTCGCGCTGCGCAGCACGCCAATCGTGTTGCTGCCCCGCCCACAAGTGCGTTTGTGGAGCGGCCTGACCGAACAGACGTCGCCTGACGAGTTGTCATTGCGCGCGCAAAAGGTTCATCAGGTGCTGTCGGAAAACGGCGCGATGTTCTTCGATGAGCTCACCGGCGAGGCGCATCTGCTGCGCACCGAACTGGAAAACGCGCTGCAGGAGCTGGTGGGCGCCGGGCTGGTTAACGCTGACAGCTTCGCCGGCCTGCGCGCCCTCGTGACCCCGGCCAGCAAACGCGCGGCGCACACCAGCCGACGCAATCGCGGGGCCTTTATCGGTGGCATGGACGACGCCGGGCGCTGGGCCCTGCTGCGTCGTGCGCCCACATCGGCGGCGCCCGCGCAACTGGACAATGACACGCTGGAGCACATAGCGATGACTCTGCTGCGTCGCTACGGCGTGGTGTTCTGGCGCCTGCTGGAACGTGAGGCGGATTGGCTGCCCAGCTGGCGCGAGCTGCTGCGCACCTTTCATCGGCTGGAGGCTCGCGGGGAGATTCGCGGCGGGCGTTTCGTGGCCGGGCTGGCAGGCGAGCAATTCGCCCTGCCCGAGGCCATTCCATTGCTGCGCGAAGTGCGCAAACGGCCACTGGATGGCAGCTTGATCGGGGTCAGCGGGGTCGATCCGCTGAACCTGGCCGGCACGCTGTTACCCGGCGCGAAGGTGCCGGCGGTGGTGGGCAATCGCCTGGTCTATCGCGACGGCGTTCCCATTGCCGCGATCATCGCGGGCAAGCCGCAGTATTGGGGCGAGCTGGATCAGCAGGTGATGTTGCAGGTGCGGGATCGGTTGTTTAGGTGAGCCATTCTCGATTCTCCGGCTCGACGCAAAACCTGTGGGAGTGAGCTTGCTCGCGAATGCGGTCTGGCAAACGCTAAATTGGTGCCTGATGGGCCGCATTCGCGAACAAGCTCACTCCTACAGAAGCACGTCTAAACCGGGCTCTCGGAGCCATCCTTGTTCACCACCGAGGTCTTGCCCGGCACCGGCTGCGGCGCATCGCCCTCCTCCATCTGCGAGAACTGCCCGTTGTGCGGGCTCATCACCAGTTGTGGATAAGTTTGCGCGAAGCGCACGTCGGTGGACTTATCCACAAGGCGCTTGAGCTTGTCGTTGAACGCACGGCTCACCGCGTATTGCCCGCCCGATGAGGTGCGGAACTGCGCGGTGATGACGATGCCGTTCATGTCCATGCGATCGAGCCCGAACACCTCCAGCGGCCCTTGCAGCTTGCTGGCGAGCAGGAAGTCGTCAGACACCGCCTGCCCCGCCTCGCGAATCAGCGAAGTCGCCGAGTCGACATCCGAGTCGTAGGTGAACTGGAACGAGAAGAACGCGTAGGCAAATTGCCGGGACTGGTTGGTAACGGCCTTGATCTGGCCGAACGGCACCGAATGCACGAAACCCTTGCCGTCGCGCAGGCGCAGCGTGCGGATGGTCAGGCTCTCCACGGTGCCCGCGTGGCCGGAGTCGAGCACCACCCAGTCGCCGATGGAAATAGTGTCTTCGATAATGATGAACAGGCCGGTGATCACGTCCTGCACCAGTTGCTGGGAGCCGAAACCGATGGCCAGGCCGACCACCCCGGCACCGGCCAGCAGCGGTGCGACGTTGATCCCCAGGTTGGCCATGGTGGTGATGGTGCAGATCACCACCAGGATGATTTTGATCGCGTTGCGCAACAGCGGCAGGATGGTTTTCACCCGGGTGCTGGGTTGGCGCGAGGAGCGGCTGTTGGTCGGCGGCTTCAGGGCTTCCTGGATCGCGGTGTCCATCACCACCCACAACAGCCAGGTGACCAGGAAGATCAGGCCGATGCTGCTCAGCGAATCACTGATGACCTTGCCAAGGGCGTTGCGCTGGGCAAATTCGAACAGCGAAAAGCCCCAGATCCTGCCCAGAATCTCGATAAATCCTACCGCCAGGGCGATGCGCAGCACGGCATGCAGCAGGCTGAGCAAGCGCTCCTTGTAGACCCGCTCGGTGCGCGCTTCCGCCGGTTTGAACATGTGCTGGAACAGCGTGCTGAGGAACACCGTGCCGATCAACAGCACCGTGGTCAGCAAGGCGCAGCGCAAGGCTTCCTGGCTGTCCTCGCCCGCGCCGATCAGGTTGACCGCCGACACCAGAATCATCAGCAGAATCGGCAAGTGCCAGAGGCTGGAGAAGATCTTCAGGGTCTGCTGCAAGGCCGGGCGAGCCAGCCGCGCGCTCAGGGAGCGGTTGCGAATCAGGTGCGCCACCGGCCGACGCATGCGAATCACCACGATGCAGAACATGACCGAGGCCATCAGCCCGGTGAACGCCGCGACGCTGGTGGTCACGTTGCCGCCGAATTGCCGGACGATCTGCGGGCTGGTCAAGGCGTCGCTCAAGGCCGCGAGAAAACCGATGATGAACAGCGGGTGCGGCGCGTAGCCACGGATGATGCGCACCGCCGTGCGTTTGTGGCCGAAATTGAACAGCACCACGACAGACATCAGCACCGATGTGGAGAAGATGCCGCTACTGGTCGCGTAGGAAAAACACAGCGCCAGCGCGCGCCCAATGGAAGGCGACATGAAATGGCTGACATAAAGCGTCAGCGGCAGGCAGACCAGCGCCGGCAGAGTGAACGGCAGCACATAGCCGAGCACGCCCAGCGTGCGCTCGCGTTGCGCCAACAACCGGTGTCGCGACAGACGGCTGACGACGAAGGTCGCGATGCGATTGATCAGCAGGAAGCTGCCGATCCACACCAGCGACAGAATCAGGAAGTCACCGACGATGCTCCAGGGCGAGCGAGTCAGCGGCTTGTTGACCAGCGTATCGATTTCATCCGCCGCACGATCAGCCCTCAGCCGCCAGGCGTCGATCAGGTTGCCGTCCAGATCGAGTTTGTCCTGCACGCTGTCGATGCTGGAGCTGATCGCCCCCAGCAATCCCCCCTTGACCAGCAGCTCCGGCTTGGCGGGCTCCGCTGCCGGTGCAGGATCGGCCGCAGCGGCGGATTGAGCGGTACTGGCCGCCGGTGCAGGGTCGGCCGCCCAAAGGTGAAAACTGCTGACGCAGAGCATCAGGCACAAGGCCAGGGCTGATTTGAAGTTCGACAAAACGCAGGTCACTCCCTGTGGGTTGAGGACAGTGGCGATGGACAGCCAAATCGGGGCGCTAAGGGAACTGATCGAATTTCAACCGGCAAGTTCGGCGGATCCACGAAACCTTCATCTGCAATTTCTCCCGCCCACCGACACACGAAGACTTTTTTCAACAGCGTCTTGACCAAGGAGAACGTGCGTTCTACTTTAGGCAGCATGAACACACCAACGACCGAAACACGCGAAAAAATCCTCGCCACCGCCGAGCGACTGATCTACGAGAACGGTATCCACGCCACCGGCATGGACCTTCTGGTCAAGACATCAGGCGTCGCGAGAAAAAGCATCTACCGTTACTTCGCCACCAAGGACGAAGTCGCCGCCGCAGCGCTGAACGCCCGCGACGTGCGCTGGATGAACTGGTTCAGGACCGAGTCCGACAAGGCCGAAACGCCGCAAGGGCGCATCCTCAACATGTTCACGGTGCTCAAGGGCTGGTTCGAATCCGAAGGGTTCCACGGCTGTGCCTTCATCAACACCGCCGGCGAGGTGAGCGATCCGAATGATCCGATCCGGCTGATCGCCAAGCTGCACAAGCAGAAGTTGCTCGATTACGCACAGGAGCTGTGCGAGCAACTGAACATCAAGCAACCGTCAGCACTGGCCACCCGGTTGCTGATTCTGATGGAAGGCGCCATCACCATCGCTCGCGTCATGGGCGACTACAGCGCCGCGGACAGCGCAAGGGACGTTGCGCAGTTGTTGCTGAAACAGGCCTTGCCTCAGTCTCGCTGAAGGCCTGCGCTTCACGAACGCTCACTCACTGCCGTATCCACCGACTGTCTGGAGGCTTCGCCATGTCCACTGCCCCAACTCGTCCACCCCTGCCGCCGTTTACCCGTGAATCGGCCATCGAGAAAATCCGCCTGGCCGAAGACGGCTGGAACAGCCGCGACCCGGAAAAGGTGTCGCTGGCCTATACCCTGGACACGAAATGGCGCAACCGCGTCGAGTTCGCGACCAACCGCCAGGAAGCCAAGGATTTCCTCACCCGCAAGTGGAAAAAGGAACTGGACTACCGGCTGATCAAGGAGCTGTGGGCGTTCACCGACAACCGCATCGCCGTGCGCTACGCCTACGAATGGCACGACGACTCGGGCAACTGGTTCCGCTCCTACGGCAACGAGAACTGGGAATTCAACGAAGACGGCCTGATGCGCCACCGCTTCGCCTGCATCAACGACATGCCGATCAAGGAGTCGGAGCGCAAGTTCCACTGGCCCCTGGGGCGTCGTCCGGATGATCATCCGGGGCTGAGCGATTTGGGGCTCTAGGCTCTAGGCACCGCCGCCCGCCCCGCGTAGCAGTCCGGCTTGCCGGCGGTAGCGGTGTGTCAGGCGACATCTTCGTCACAGACACACCGCCCCGCCGGCAAGCCGTGCTGCTACGGGTGGAGCTTTAACATTCGAGTTTTTCGAATATCTACGGCGAACTACCTGTAAGTCATTCGAACAACAACCGCGCAACATCACCTCCAGATTCGTTCACATTCCTCTGGAGGTCACCATGTTCAAGATCAGCCTGTCCCTCGCAGCCGCATCCCTTGTCGGCGCCCTGACCTCGGCAACTGCCCTGGCCGATATCAAACCCTTTCCCGAAAGCTTCACCACCCAGGAAATCACCACCAACGGCACCACCCTGCATGTGCGCGTCGGCGGCAAAGGCCCGGCGGTGGTCCTGTTGCACGGTTTTGCCGACACCGGCGACATGTGGCAGCCCCTGGCAGCAGAGCTTGCGAAAAACCATCAGGTCATCGTTCCGGACCTGCGCGGCATGGGCCTTTCCGAGCACCCTGCCGACGGCTATGACAAGCAGAACCAGGCCAAGGACATTGCCGGTGTGCTGGATACGCTCAAGGTCGGCCCGACCGAAGTCGTCGCCCACGACATCGGCAACATGGTCGCCTACGCCTTTACCTCGCAGTACCCCGACCGCGTCAGCCGCCTGGTGCTGATGGACGCGCCGCTTCCGGGGCTGGGTCAGTGGCAGGAGTTTCTGCTGAACCAGGGCGTGTGGCACTTCAACTTCCGCGGCCCGGATGTCGAGCGTCTGGTGGCCGGCCGTGAGCGCATCTACCTGGATCGGTTCTACAACGAGATGTCCTACGCCCCTTCAAAGATCGACGAAGAAACCCGCAATCACTACACCGCGCTCTACGCCCGCCCGGGTGCGATTCACTCGGCCTTCAATCAGTTCGCTGCGTTCTCCCAGGATGCCAAAGACAATCAGGCGCGCTTCGCGCAGATCGGCAAGCTGAATATGCCGGTGCTGGCCATCGGCGGCGAGAAATCCTTCGGCGCCAGCATGCAGACCTACGTCGCGTCGGCCTTCAATCACGTGGATGGCCTGGTCGTCCCGAAAGCCGGGCACTGGATCATGGAAGAACAACCCGCGTTCGTGGTGCCGAAGATCCAGGCCTTCCTGGACAGCAAGAACTGAGCGCCAGAACCTTGTACCTGATCTAAGCTTGGGCGGCCCACTCGTTCGAAGGATCGGAACATGTTGTCCAGCGACGACTTCGCCCTGCTCGATGCCATCCGCGAAACCGGCAGCCTTTCACGGGCTGCCGCTCGTCTGGGCAAGGCGCCCTCCAGCGTCTCCTACGCCGCCCGCCAACTGGAAGAACGTTTCGATGCCCTGCTCTTCGACCGCCGCCGCTATCGCCTGCAACTGACACCCGCCGGCCAATTGCTGGTCGAGGAAGCCGCCAGGCTCATGCAGGAAGTGGGTCGGCTCACTCAGCGCGTGCAGCAGGTGGCCAGCGGTTGGGAAAGCCGCCTGCGCATCGTCACCGATGAGCTGCTGGAATTCGAAACCTTGCTGCCGGTCATCCAGGAATTCGACGCCCTCGAATCCGGGGTGCCGCTGCGCTTCACCCACGAAGTGCTCAAGGGCGTATGGGAAGCGCTGCAGAACGGTCATGCCGATCTGGTCATCGGCGCCACCAACGAGCCAACCAAGATAGCCTCGCTGCGCTGGATGCAACTGGGGCAGATGGACTGGGTGTTCGCCGTCTCGCCTCGACACCCGCTGGCCAGGGTGCAGGGCAATATCGACCGGGCAACGATCCTGCTGCATCGCGCGGTGGTCGTCGCCGATTCCTCACGCACCAGCGAAGGCCGCACTTACGGGGTTTCCGGCGGCCAGGCAACGCTGGCCGTTCCCAGCATGCAGGCCAAGATCCGCGCCCAACTCATGGGCCTGGGCGTCGGCTGGCTGCCGCGCCATCGGGTCAGCGCGTTACTGGACAGCGGCCAGTTGCTGGAGAAACAGATGGCCGATCCGCGCGAGCCCAACATCCTCTACGTCGGCTGGCGCGGCGACGACGAAGGCCGCGCGCTGAAGTGGTGGCTCGAAAAACTCAAACAGCCATGGCTGGCCAAACGGCTGGTAGACGGCGTGCGCTTTGGCTGAGCGATCCTGGTGAAATGAAAAAGCCCCCGGAAAGCTGAGCTTGCCGGGGGCTTTGCATAACGTTATCGCGTTCGATCCACAGGGATCAGAACGGAATATCGTCCTCAAAGCTGTCGAAATCAGGAGCCGGTTGTGGCGCCTGTTGCGGAGCCGGGCGCGATTCGCGCATTGGCTGCGGAGCCGGTTGCGGACGCGACTGTTGAGGACGCGGTGCGGAGTTCTGGTAACCGCCGCCGCCCTGGCCCTGTTGCGCATCACCCTGTGGACGACCGCCCAGCAGCTGCATGGTGCCCTGCATGTCGACGATGATCTCGGTGGTGTAACGCTTGATGCCGTCCTTTTCCCACTCGCGGGTCTGCAGTTTGCCTTCGATGTAGACCTGCGAGCCTTTGCGCAGGTACTCGCCGGCGATTTCCGCGACCTTGCCGAACAGCGACACACGGTGCCACTCGGTCTTTTCGACGCGCTGGTTGGTTTGCTTGTCGGTCCACTGTTCGCTGGTCGCCAGACTCAGGTTGGTCACGGCATTACCGTTGGGCATGTAGCGAACTTCGGGATCCTGGCCGCATGTGCCGACCAATATGACTTTGTTAACCCCACGGGCCATAACGTTCTCCTAGGCTTCACACGTTTCCGACGCTGGACTGATCACCTCGTCGAAAGACGCCCGATCCAACAGTTCTTTATCAAATTTGATGTAGATGGCGCCTTCTTCGGCGACCACTACTGCATCTGTTACTCCACGTACGGCCAGCACGCGTTCGGCCAGGCCTGTGTCGCGTTGAGCCTCGGACGACAAGGGCAAGCGAAGGCTGGTCACGTACGGAGGTTCGCGCATGGTAACAGCAAACGCCAACCAGAGGGCGGCCAGACCCGCGCCGCCGAGGAACACCACGTCCAGGCCGCCATGCTGGAACAGCCAGCCGCCAAGGATGCCACCGGCCGCCGATCCGAGGAACTGGCTGGTGGAATAGATCCCCATTGCCGTGCCTTTTCCGCCCGCCGGAGACACCTTGCTGATCAGCGAAGGCAACGAGGCTTCCAGCAGGTTGAAGGCGGTGAAGAACACAACGGTGCCGATGACCAGCGCGCGCAATGTGTTGCCGAACTCCCAGAAGAATAGCTCAGTGGCCAACAGCACCAGCACTGCGCCCAGCAAAACCCGCTTCATCTGACGCTTCTTTTCGCCGTAGATGATGAACGGGATCATGGCGAAGAAGGAGATCAGCAACGCGGTGAGGTAAACCCACCAGTGCTGCTCCTTGGGCAGGCCGGCCTTCTCGACCAGCGCCAGCGGCAATGCGACGAAACTGGACATGAGCATCGCGTGCAGCGCGAAGATACCCAGATCCAAGCGCAGCAGATCCGGATGGCGCAGGGTGGCGCCCAGTGCCTGTTTGGCCAGGCCCGACTCACGGTGCTGCAGCGTCACTGTCGCCTTGGGCACCGCGAAGGCTACGATCAGAATTCCGACGAGCGCCATGGCGCCCGTGGCCAGGAACAGCCCCTTGAGACCCCAGGCGCTGGTCAGCACCGGGCCCACGACCATGGCGATAGCAAAAGACACGCCGATGGTCATGCCGATCATCGCCATGGCCTTGGTGCGGTGTTGCTCGCGGGTCAGGTCGGAGAGCAGCGCCATCACGGCCGCGGAGATCGCGCCTGCGCCTTGAAGAATGCGGCCGGCGATCACGCCCCAGATGGAGGTCGACTGCGCAGCGAGCACGCTGCCCAGGGCAAAGACGATCAAGCCCAGGTAAATGACCGGGCGACGGCCGATGCGATCGGAAATGATGCCGAACGGGATTTGCAGAACCGCCTGGGTCAGGCCGTAGGCGCCAATCGCCAGACCGATGAGTGCCGGGCTCGCGCCAGCCAGGTCCATGCCGTAGGTGGCCAGGACCGGCAAGACCATGAACATGCCAAGCATACGGAACGCGAACACCAGCGCCAGGCCGCCCGCTGCGCGGGTTTCGCTGGCACTCATGCGCTCGCTGTGAGAATCGTGCATGGAAAAACCTCGTGTGAACCGGCGGCGATTCTACCAGTCCCATCGAGGGAGAGCACATACGACGCTTTGCCGCGCATCGCAGGAAATTTCTTTTTCTCCTGTGAGCCGACATCTCGCGCAATAGTGTGCATCCATCCAGTATTTGGCCGTATACTCCAGCGTTTTACGCCCGCCGTGCGAGGCCACCTTGGACAAGATCCTGATTCGTGGGGCTCGAACCCACAACCTGAAAAACATCGACCTGACCCTGCCACGCGACAAGCTGATCGTCATCACCGGGCTTTCCGGCTCCGGCAAGTCGTCGCTGGCTTTCGATACGCTCTACGCCGAGGGGCAACGACGCTACGTCGAATCGCTCTCGGCGTACGCGCGCCAGTTCCTGTCCATGATGGAAAAGCCGGATGTGGACACCATCGAGGGCCTGTCGCCGGCCATCTCGATCGAGCAGAAATCCACTTCGCACAACCCGCGCTCCACCGTGGGCACCATCACCGAAATCTACGACTACCTGCGCCTGCTGTATGCCCGCGTGGGTACGCCGCGCTGCCCGGATCACGACATCCCGCTGGAGGCGCAGACCGTCAGCCAGATGGTCGACCTGGTGCTGGCTCAGCCCGAAGGCAGCAAACTGATGCTGCTGGCACCCGTGGTGCGCGAGCGCAAGGGCGAACACCTGGCGGTCTTTGAGGAGTTGCGCGCTCAGGGCTTCGTCCGCGCCCGGGTCAACGGCAAGCTCTGCGAGCTCGACGAGCTGCCCAAGCTGGATAAACAGAAGAAGCATTCCATTGACGTAGTGGTCGACCGCTTCAAGGTCCGCGCCGACCTGCAGCAGCGTCTGGCCGAGTCGTTCGAAACCGCGCTCAAGCTGGCCGACGGCATCGCCCTGGTGGCGCCGATGGATGACGAGCCCGGCGAGGAGATCATCTTCTCGGCGCGCTTTGCCTGCCCGATCTGCGGCCATGCGATCAGCGAGCTGGAACCCAAGCTGTTTTCCTTCAACAACCCGGCCGGCGCCTGCCCGACCTGCGACGGGCTGGGGGTCAAGCAGTTCTTCGACACCAAGCGTCTGGTCAACGGCGAGCTGACCCTGGCCGAAGGCGCGATCCGCGGCTGGGACCGGCGCAACGTCTATTACTTCCAGATGCTGGGTTCGCTGGCCAAGCATTACGACTTCAGCCTGGAAATGCCGTTCAAGGAACTGTCGGCCGAGCACCAGAAGATCCTGCTCAGCGGCAGTGGCACGCAGAACGTCGATTTCCGCTATCTGAATGACCGCGGCGACATCGTCAAGCGCGCCCACCCCTTCGAAGGCATCGTGCCAAACCTGGAGCGCCGCTACCGCGAAACCGAGTCGGCGACCGTGCGCGAGGAGCTGGCCAAGTTCCTCAGCACCCAACCCTGCCCTGACTGCCGCGGCACCCGCCTGCGTCGCGAGGCACGTCACGTGTGGGTCGGCGAAAAAACGTTACCGGCTGTGACCAACCTGCCGATCGGCGATGCCACCGATTATTTCGGCGGGCTGAAGCTGACCGGGCGGCGTGGAGAAATCGCCGACAAGATCCTCAAGGAAATCCGCGAGCGCCTGCAGTTCCTGGTCAACGTCGGCCTGGACTACCTGACCCTGGATCGCAGCGCCGACACACTGTCCGGCGGCGAAGCCCAGCGTATCCGCCTGGCGAGCCAGATCGGCGCCGGCCTGGTGGGCGTCATGTATATCCTCGACGAGCCGTCCATCGGCCTGCACCAGCGCGACAACGACCGCCTGCTCGATACCCTGCGTCACCTGCGGGACATCGGCAACACAGTGATCGTGGTCGAGCATGACGAGGACGCCATTCGCCTGGCCGACTACGTCGTCGACATCGGCCCCGGCGCCGGCGTGCACGGAGGCGCGATCGTCGCCGAAGGCACGCCGCAGGAAGTGATGTCGCACCCCGACTCGCTCACCGGCAAGTACCTCTCCGGGCGGGTGAAGATCGAAGTGCCGGCCAAGCGCACACCGCGTAACAAAAAGCTGTCCATCAAGCTCAAGGGCGCACGCGGCAACAACCTGCGCAACGTCGACCTGGAAATTCCGGTCGGCCTGCTGACCTGCGTCACCGGCGTGTCGGGTTCCGGCAAATCGACGCTGATCAACAACACCCTGTTCCCGCTCAGCGCCACGGCCCTGAACGGCGCGACGACGCTGGAAGCCGCAACCCACGACAGCATCGACGGCCTGCAACACCTGGACAAGGTGGTGGACATCGACCAGAGCCCGATCGGACGTACGCCACGCTCCAACCCGGCGACTTACACCGGGCTGTTCACGCCGATCCGTGAGCTGTTTTCCGGCGTGCCCGAGTCGCGCTCCCGGGGTTACGGGCCGGGCCGTTTCTCCTTCAACGTCAAGGGCGGTCGCTGCGAAGCGTGCCAGGGCGATGGCCTGATCAAGGTCGAGATGCACTTCCTGCCGGACATCTACGTGCCGTGCGACGTGTGCAAGAGCAAGCGCTACAACCGCGAAACCCTTGAGATCAAATACAAGGGCAAGAGCATCCATGAGGTGCTGGAGATGACCATCGAGGAAGCACGCAGCTTCTTCGACGCGGTGCCAGCCCTGGCGCGCAAGCTGCAGACGTTGGTGGACGTAGGCCTGTCCTACATCAAGCTGGGGCAATCGGCGACCACTCTGTCGGGCGGTGAAGCCCAGCGGGTCAAGCTGTCTCGCGAGCTGTCCAAGCGCGACACCGGCAAGACCCTGTACATCCTCGACGAGCCGACCACGGGCCTGCACTTCGCCGATATCCAGCAACTGCTGGACGTGTTGCACCGTCTGCGCGACCACGGCAACACCGTGGTGGTGATCGAGCACAACCTGGATGTGATCAAGACGGCCGACTGGCTAGTGGACCTGGGGCCGGAGGGTGGCTCCAAGGGTGGCCAGATCATCGCCACCGGTACGCCGGAGCAGGTCGCCGAGATGAAGCAGTCCTACACCGGTCACTACCTCAAGCCGCTGCTTGAGAGGGATCGCGCCTGATGGTCTAACGACCGGCAACAAAAAGCCCCTGATCTCGCGAGAGGTCAGGGGCTTTTTACTGAGCCGGGATCAGAACTGCGACTGCAGGTAGTTTTCCAGGCCGATGGATTTGATCAGACCCATCTGCTTCTCGAGCCAGTAGGTGTGGTCCTCCTCGGTATCAGCCAACTGCAGGCGCAGGATGTCGCGGCTGATGTAATCCTTGTGCTGCTCGCAGAGCTCGATGCCCTTGCACAGCGCAGCGCGGACCTTGTACTCAAGACGAAGATCGCTGGCGAGCATCTCGGGAACGGTGGTGCCGACGTCGAGATCATCCGGGCGCATGCGCGGCGTGCCTTCGAGCATCAGGATCCGGCGCATCAATGCATCGGCATGACCTGCCTCTTCTTCCATCTCGTGGTTGATGCGCTCGTAGAGCTTGGTGAAGCCCCAGTCTTCATACATCCGCGAATGGATGAAATATTGGTCGCGCGCGGCCAGCTCGCCGGTCAGCAGCGTATTGAGGTAATCGATAACGTCCGGGTGGCCTTGCATCGCCGTGAATCTCCTTCGTGAAAGACGATAGTTTGAACCAGAGTGACTGGAAGGTCACGCTGTCAGCGGCAGAAAAACGAAGAAAAACCGTGATTTTCTGACATTTGGTGTCGAAAACACGAGTAAATGAGGGGAGTTCTCTTTATCGTTAACAATTCGCGCAATTTTCGTGCGCGCCAACTGATAACGCGTTGTATTCGCGCAATCCAGAAAACAAAAAACCGGGCGCTAGGCCCGGTTTCTTGTAAAGACTAACGTCTTATTCAGCAGCTTCTACGGTGCCGCCAACTGGACGATCGACCAGTTCGACGTACGCCATAGGAGCGTTGTCGCCAGCGCGGAAACCGCACTTCAGGATGCGCAGGTAGCCACCCTCGCGAGTTGCATAGCGCTTGCCCAGGTCGTTGAACAGCTTACCGACCATTTCTTTCGAGCGAGTACGGTCGAAAGCCAGGCGACGGTTAGCGACGCTGTCGACTTTAGCCAGGGTGATCAGCGGCTCGGCAACGCGGCGCAGTTCCTTGGCTTTTGGCAGAGTAGTCTTGATCAGCTCGTGCTCGAACAGCGACACCGCCATGTTCTGGAACATGGCCTTGCGGTGAGAGCTGGTACGGCTCAGGTGACGTCCACTTTTACGATGACGCATGGTTCATTCCTTACCAAACACTACGTTCGGTGATTACGACGATCAGGCAGTCGCCTTGTCGTCCTTCTTAAGACTTGCAGGCGGCCAGTTGTCGAGGCGCATGCCGAGGGAGAGACCACGAGAAGCCAGAACGTCCTTGATTTCGGTCAAGGATTTCTTGCCCAGGTTCGGAGTCTTCAACAGCTCTACTTCGGTGCGCTGAATCAGGTCGCCGATGTAGTAGATGTTCTCCGCCTTAAGGCAGTTGGCCGAACGTACGGTCAGTTCCAAATCGTCAACCGGACGAAGCAGGATCGGATCGATCTCGTCTTCCTGTTCGACAACAACCGGCTCACTGTCACCCTTGAGGTCGACGAACGCAGCCAGCTGCTGTTGCAGGATGGTTGCGGCACGACGGATGGCCTCTTCAGGATCCAGAGTACCGTTGGTTTCCAGATCGATGACCAGCTTGTCCAGGTTGGTACGCTGTTCGACACGGGCGTTTTCCACCACGTAGGCGATACGGCGTACAGGGCTGAACGAAGAGTCGAGCTGCAAGCGACCGATGCTGCGGCTTTCGTCTTCATCGCTCTGACGCGAGTCTGCTGGTTCATAACCGCGACCACGAGCTACAACGAGCTTCATGTTCAGGGCGCCATTGGACGCCAGGTTAGCGATTACGTGATCGGGGTTAACGATCTCGACATCATGATCCAGCTGAATATCGGCAGCGGTAACCACCCCCGAACCCTTCTTCGACAAGGTCAGCGTAACTTCGTCTCGACCGTGCAGCTTGATAGCCAGGCCTTTAAGGTTCAACAGGATTTCAATGACGTCTTCCTGTACACCTTCGATGGCGCTGTACTCGTGGAGTACACCGTCAATCTCGGCCTCGACTACTGCACAGCCGGGCATGGAGGACAACAGGATGCGGCGCAGCGCGTTGCCCAGGGTATGGCCGAAACCACGCTCGAGAGGCTCGAGCGTGATCTTGGCGCGGGTTGGACTGACAACCTGCACATCAATGTGGCGAGGTGTCAGAAACTCATTTACCGAAATCTGCATGGATGCACCTATTTTCTAGCCCTTACTTGGAGTAGAGCTCGACAATCAGGCTTTCGTTGATGTCGGCGGACAGATCACTGCGAGCTGGAACGCTTTTGAAAACGCCCGATTTCTTCTCAGTGTCTACTTCTACCCATTCTACGCGGCCACGTTGGGCACACAGATCGAGAGCCTGGACGATACGCAGTTGGTTCTTCGCTTTTTCGCGAATAGCTACTACGTCACCAGCGCGAACCTGGTAGGACGGAACGTTAACGGTTTTGCCGTTTACGCTGACCGACTTGTGCGATACCAGCTGACGAGATTCGGCACGCGTGGAGCCGAAGCCCATGCGATAGACGACGTTGTCCAGACGGCATTCGAGCAGTTGCAGCAGGTTCTCACCAGTAGCGCCTTTCTTGCTGGCAGCTTGCTTGTAGTAACCGCTGAACTGACGCTCGAGAACGCCGTAGATACGACGGACTTTTTGCTTTTCACGCAGCTGGGTGCCGTAGTCGGACTGACGGCCACGGCGCTGGCCGTGGATACCTGGGGCTGCTTCGATGTTGCACTTCGATTCGATAGCGCGCACGCCGCTCTTCAGGAAGAGATCGGTGCCTTCGCGACGAGCGAGTTTGCATTTTGGACCAATGTAACGAGCCATTCTTTACAATCTCCTGGATTACACGCGGCGCTTCTTCGGCGGACGGCACCCGTTGTGCGGGATAGGCGTCACGTCGGTGATGCTGGCGATCTTGTAGCCACAGCCGTTCAAAGCACGGACAGCGGATTCACGACCTGGACCTGGGCCCTTGACGTTGACGTCGAGGTTTTTCAGGCCGTATTCCAGCGCAGCTTGACCAGCACGCTCAGCAGCTACTTGAGCGGCGAACGGGGTGGACTTGCGGGAACCGCGGAAACCCGAACCACCGGAGGTAGCCCAAGACAGAGCGTTACCTTGACGGTCGGTGATGGTCACGATGGTGTTGTTAAAAGAAGCATGGATGTGGGCGATGCCATCAACCACTGTCTTTTTAACTTTTTTACGAGGACGAGCAGCAGGTTTTGCCATGATTTAATTCCTGTCGATTCGCTGGGGCGATTACTTGCGGATCGGCTTACGCGGACCTTTACGGGTACGCGCGTTGGTCTTGGTACGCTGACCGCGTACTGGCAGACCGCGACGATGACGCAGACCGCGGTAGCAACCGAGGTCCATCAAGCGCTTGATTTTCATGTTGATTTCGCGACGCAGGTCACCTTCAGTGGTGAACTTCGCGACTTCGCCACGCAGCTGTTCAATCTGCTCATCGCTCAGATCTTTGATCTTTGCCGCCGGGTTGACCCCGGTGGTAGCACAGATTTTCTGTGCAGTCGTGCGACCAACACCATAGATGTAGGTCAGCGAGATAACAGTATGCTTGTTATCTGGAATGTTAACGCCTGCAATACGGGCCATTCAGTGGGACTCCAATTGACAGCTACCTACGCCCCGGAAGCCAAGAAATAGGGCGCGAGATAATATCGCTGTAATAACAAATAATCAACCCAGCAGCGCACTAGCTGCTGGGCTTTTAGCACAGATCACACTCAGCCTTGGCGCTGCTTGTGACGTGGTTCCGCGCTGCAAATTACTCGAACAACACCTTCGCGGCGAATAATCTTGCAGTTGCGGCACAGCTTTTTCACCGATGCACGAACTTTCATCACCAACTCCTCGAACCTTATGGGTGCTTCAGCGCAGCATGCCGCTGCCGTAGCCCTTCAGGTTGGCTTTCTTCATCAGGGATTCATACTGGTGCGAAACGAGGTGAGATTGCACTTGGGACATGAAGTCCATCACAACCACGACCACGATCAGCAACGAGGTCCCGCCAAGGTAGAACGGCACGTTTGCAGCCACCACCAGGAACTGGGGAAGCAGGCACACGGCCATCATATAAAGAGCACCGAACATGGTCAGACGGGTCAGAACGCCATCAATGTAGCGCGCCGACTGCTCACCAGGACGGATACCCGGAATAAAGGCACCGGACTTCTTCAGGTTTTCCGCTACGTCTTTCGGATTGAACATCAACGCCGTATAGAAGAAGCAGAAGAAAATAATCCCTGCACTAAACAGCAGAATATTCAACGGCTGGCCAGGAGCGATCGACTGCGAGATGTCCTGCAACCAGCCCATACCTTCAGACTGACCGAACCAGGCACCCAACGAAGCCGGGAACAGCAAGATGCTGCTCGCAAAAATGGCCGGAATCACACCAGCCATGTTCACTTTCAGCGGCAAGTGGCTGGTCTGCGCAGCGAAGACCTTGCGGCCCTGCTGACGCTTGGCGTAGTGAACGGCGATACGACGCTGACCACGCTCAATGAACACCACGAAACCGATGATCGCTACTGCCAGCAAACCGATAGCGACCAAGGCGAAAATGTTGATATCACCTTGACGCGCAGACTCGAAAGACTGCCCGATCGCTCTCGGAAGACCGGCGACGATACCCGAAAAAATCAACATCGAGATACCGTTACCCACACCGCGCTCCGTGATCTGCTCGCCCAGCCACATCATGAACAGTGCACCAGCCACGAAGGTGGTGACCGCCACGAAGTGGAAGCCGATGCCAGCAGAGAAAGCAACGCCCTGACCGGCCAGGCCAATGGACATGCCAGTAGCTTGAACCAGAGCCAGGACGACGGTGCCATAGCGGGTGTATTGGCTGATCTTGCGACGACCAGCCTCACCTTCCTTCTTCAACTGCTCCAGCTGTGGGCTGACAGCGGTCATGAGCTGCATGATGATCGATGCCGAGATGTACGGCATGATCCCCAGTGCAAAGATGCTCATGCGCTCCAGCGCACCACCGGAAAACATGTTGAACAAGCTAAGAATGGTCCCCTCATTCTGTCGAAACAGGTCCGCCAGCCGGTCAGGGTTGATACCTGGAACTGGGATATGCGCACCGATCCGGTAGACGATAATCGCCAGGAACAGGAAACGCAGTCGAGCCCAGAGCTCGGACAACCCGCCGCTTTTGCTGAGCGCTGAGAGAGCACCTTGCTTAGCCATTTATTCCTCGAACTTGCCGCCAGCTGCTTCGATAGCCGCACGCGCACCTTTGGTGGCTGCGATACCTTTGAGGGTGACCGCGCGAGTAACCTCACCGGACAGCATGATTTTCACGCGCTGTACGTTTTGGTTGATCACGTTGGCATCCTTCAGGGACTGCACAGTTACAACGCCTTCGACCTTGGCCAGCTCGGAGGTGCGAACTTCAGCACGGTCCATAGCCTTCAGGGATACGAAGCCGAACTTTGGCAGACGACGATGCAACGGCTGTTGGCCGCCTTCGAAGCCCGGAGCGATGGTGCCACCGGAGCGGGAGGTCTGACCTTTGTGGCCGCGGCCACCGGTCTTGCCCAAACCACTACCGATACCACGACCCGGACGATGCTTCTCGCGACGGGAACCCGGCGCAGGACTCAGATCATTGAGTTTCATCGATTAACCCTCGACGCGCAGCATGTAGTAAGCCTTGTTGATCATCCCACGGTTTTCCGGGGTGTCAGCGACTTCTACAGTGTGACCGATGCGACGCAGACCCAGACCCTTAACGCACAGTTTGTGGCTAGGGATACGGCCGCTGACGCTCTTGACCAGCGTTACTTTTACGGTAGCCATGATCAGATGATCTCCTCAACGTTCAGGCCGCGCTTGGCAGCGATGGACTCAGGAGATTGCATCGACTTCAGGCCCTTGAACGTTGCGTGAACAACGTTGACCGGGTTGGTCGAACCGTAGCATTTAGCCAGAACGTTCTGAACGCCGGCGACTTCCAGGACAGCACGCATTGCGCCGCCGGCGATGATGCCGGTACCTTCGGAAGCAGGCTGCATGTAGACCTTCGAAGCGCCGTGGGCGGACTTCATGGCGTACTGCAGGGTGGTGCCGTTCAGATCAACCTGGATCATGTTGCGACGGGCAGCTTCCATTGCCTTCTGGATTGCAGCAGGCACTTCACGGGATTTGCCGCGGCCGAAGCCAACACGCCCTTTACCATCACCTACCACGGTCAGCGCGGTGAAGGTGAAGATACGGCCGCCTTTTACCGTTTTTGCTACGCGATTAACCTGAACCAGCTTCTCGATGTAGCCTTCGTCGCGTTTTTGGTCGTTATTTGCCATAACTTAGAACTCCAGCCCGCCTTCACGAGCAGCATCAGCCAGCGCTTTCACGCGACCGTGGTACTTGAAGCCGGAACGATCAAAAGCCACTTGAGATACACCGGCGGCTTTCGCGCGCTCAGCGATCAGCTGGCCAACTTTAGTGGCCGCGTCGATGTTGCCAGTGGCGCCATCACGCAGTTCTTTGTCCAAAGTCGAAGCGTTTGCCAGGACTTTGCTGCCGTCGGCCGAAATGACCTGGGCGTAGATGTGCTGCGAAGAGCGGTACACGCACAGACGCACGACTTCGAGTTCGTGCATCTTCAGGCGTGCTTTGCGAGCGCGACGCAGTCGGGTAACTTTTTTGACGGTCATTTGCTATGCCCTACTTCTTCTTGGCTTCTTTACGACGGACAACTTCGTCCGCGTAACGCACGCCTTTGCCTTTGTACGGCTCTGGACGACGGAAGTCGCGGATTTCCGCGGCCACTTGACCAACCAGCTGCTTGTCGATGCCCTTGATCAGGATATCGGTCTGGCTTGGGGTCTCGGCGGTAACGCCTTCCGGCAGTTCGTAATCCACTGGATGCGAGAAGCCCAGGGCCAGGTTCAGGACGCTGCCTTTAGCCTGTGCCTTGTAACCAACACCGACCAGCTGGAGCTTGCGCTCGAAGCCTTGGCTTACGCCCTGGACCATGTTGTTGACCAATGCACGAGTGGTACCGGCCATTGCGCGAGTCTGCTGGTCGCCATTGCGAGCTGCAAAACGCAGTTCACCGGCTTCATGGGAGACTTCAACGGACGAATGAACGTTCAGGTCCAGAGTGCCCTTGGCACCCTTTACCGAAAGCTGCTGACCGGCGATCTTGACTTCGACGCCTGCTGGCAACTTAACGGGGTTCTTAGCTACGCGTGACATGCTTATCCCCCCCCTTAGAACACAGTGCAAAGCACTTCGCCGCCGACACCGGCAGCGCGCGCAGCACGATCCGTCATCACACCTTTGTTGGTGGAGACGATAGACACACCGAGACCGCCACGAACTTTTGGCAGATCATCGACGGACTTGTACTGGCGCAGGCCTGGACGGCTGACGCGCTTGACTTCTTCGATGACCGGACGGCCTTCGAAGTACTTCAGCTCGATAGACAGCAGTGGCTTGGTTTCGCTGCTGATCTGGTAACCCGCAATGTAACCTTCGTCCTTCAGGACTTTGGCTACTGCCACCTTCAAGGTGGAGGATGGCATGCTTACGACGGGCTTTTCGGCCATCTGGGCATTACGGATACGAGTTAGCATGTCCGCTAACGGGTCCTGCATACTCATGGGCTAGACGCTCCTGATACAAAAAAAATGAGCCTTTCGGCTACAACGTTCGCCTGGAAATTCCGGCCGCGCGAAAACACGGGCTCTGGCGAGCCGGCAATTCTAGACGCACCCCACAAACGAATCAAGCCCCAAAAGGGGCTTGATTCGATCTCAGGCGTTACGCTGGTCGGGTTCCGAAGTCCCCTTCCAGCGTTGCACGAGAAGTGCGGCTTACCAGCTGGCTTTAACCAGACCTGGTACGTCACCACGCATGGCGGCTTCACGCAGCTTGTTACGGCCCAGGCCGAACTTGCGGTAAACGCCGTGCGGACGACCAGTCAGGCGGCAACGGTTACGCATGCGCGAGGCGCTGGCGTCACGTGGTTGCTTCTGCAGGGCAACTGTCGCTTCCCAACGTGCTTCTGGACTTGCGTTCAGGTCGACGATGATAGCTTTCAGTGCTGCACGCTTGGTGGCGTACTTGGCAACGGTGAGCTGACGCTTCAGCTCACGGTTTTTCATGCTCTTCTTGGCCATGGTCCTACTCCAATCAGTTGCGGAACGGGAACTTGAAAGCACGCAGCAGTGCGCGACCTTCTTCGTCCGTACGAGCAGTGGTGGTCAGGGTAATGTCCAGACCGCGCAGGGCATCGATCTTGTCGTAATCGATTTCCGGGAAGATGATCTGCTCTTTCACGCCCATGCTGTAGTTGCCACGACCGTCGAAGGACTTGGCATTCAGGCCGCGGAAGTCGCGAACCCGTGGCAGGGAGATCGACAGCAGACGATCCAGGAACTCGTACATACGATCGCGGCGCAGGGTCACTTTGACACCGATCGGCCAGCCTTCGCGGACTTTGAAGCCAGCGATGGATTTACGAGCGTGAGTCACAACGACTTTTTGGCCGGTGATCTTTTCCAGGTCGGCAACAGCGTGCTCGATGACTTTCTTGTCGCCGATCGCTTCGCCCAGACCCATGTTCAGGGTGATCTTTGTTACGCGTGGAACTTCCATCACGTTCGACAGCTTAAGTTCTTCCTTAAGCTTCGGTGCGATTTCCTTCCAGTAAAGCTCTTTCAGTCGTGCCATGGTCTTCTACCTAGCAGTGTTCAAGCATCAACCGCTTTTTGGGTCGACTTGAAGACACGAATTTTTTTGCCGTCTTCAACTTTGAAACCAACGCGGTCAGCCTTGTTGGTTGCGCCGTTGAAAATGGCGACGTTGGAAGCGTGCAGTGGCGCTTCTTTCTCGACGATACCGCCCTGTACGCCCGACATCGGGTTAGGCTTGGTATGACGCTTCACCAGGTTGATCCCACCAACGACCAGACGGTCGTCAGCGAGAACCTTGAGCACCTTACCGCGCTTGCCTTTGTCTTTGCCGGCGATCACGATGATCTCGTCGTCACGACGAATCTTTTGCATGTCGGATCTCCTTACAGCACTTCTGGGGCGAGCGAGACGATCTTCATGAACTTCTCAGAACGAAGTTCACGGGTCACTGGCCCAAAGATACGGGTGCCGATCGGCTCTTGCTTGTTGTTCAGCAGAACAGCAGCGTTGCCATCGAAGCGGATGATGGAGCCGTCTGCACGACGAACACCGTGGCGAGTGCGGACTACAACAGCAGTCATCACCTGGCCTTTCTTCACCTTACCGCGCGGAATTGCTTCCTTGACGGTCACTTTGATGATGTCACCGATACCAGCGTAACGACGATGGGAGCCACCCAGCACCTTGATGCACATAACGCGGCGAGCGCCGCTGTTATCGGCCACATCGAGCATGGATTGAGTCTGAATCATATAATTTCTCCGACCCCTAGCCCTTAGACTTCCACAGCGCGTTCGAGAACATCAACCAGCGCCCAAGACTTGGTCTTGGCCATCGGACGGGTTTCACGGATAGTGACCTTGTCGCCGATGTGGCACTGATTGGTTTCGTCGTGCGCGTGCAGCTTAGTCGAACGCTTAACGTATTTACCGTAGATAGGGTGCTTGACGCGACGCTCGATCAGTACGGTGATGGTCTTGTCCATCTTGTCGCTGACGACACGGCCAGTCAGCGTACGGACGGTTTTTTCGGCTTCAGCCATGATTACTTACCTGCCTGCTGGTTGAGCACAGTCTTCACGCGAGCGATGTCACGCTTAACTTGCGAGAGCAGGTGAGACTGCCCCAACTGGCCAGTTGCCTTCTGCATGCGCAGATTGAACTGGTCGCGCAGCAAGCCGAGCAGTTGCTCGTTCAGCTGCTGTGCTGATTTTTCACGAAGTTCATTCGCTTTCATCACATCACCGTCCGCTTAACAAAGGAGGTGGCGAGCGGCAGCTTTGCAGCAGCCAGGGCGAAAGCCTCACGCGCCAACTCTTCGGA
The DNA here is from genome assembly GCF_056627435.1 of Pseudomonas sp. 2. Classification (NCBI taxonomy): domain Bacteria; kingdom Pseudomonadati; phylum Pseudomonadota; class Gammaproteobacteria; order Pseudomonadales; family Pseudomonadaceae; genus Pseudomonas; species Pseudomonas sp. 2. Next base: position 23,360 of record NZ_JBWXNG010000019.1, on the reverse strand, counting down.
AACACCCTCGATCTCGTACAGGACTTTGCCTGGCTGGATCTGGGCAACCCAGTATTCCACGTTACCCTTACCTTTACCCATCCGGACCTCGAGAGGCTTTTTGGAGATCGGCTTGTCCGGGAACACACGGATCCAGATCTTGCCGCCACGTTTTACGTGACGGGTCAGAGCACGACGTGCTGACTCGATCTGGCGAGCGGTGAGACGACCACGAGCAACAGACTTCAGCGCGAACTCGCCGAAGCTGACTTTGCTACCGCGCAGTGCCAAACCACGGTTGTGGCCGGTCATCTGCTTGCGGAACTTCGTACGCTTTGGTTGCAACATTTGGCGTACCCCTTACTTGGCAGCTTTTTTACGAGGCGCTGGTGCTTGAGGCTTCAGCTCTTCCTGGCGACCACCAATTACTTCGCCTTTGAAGATCCAAACCTTGACACCGATCACACCGTAAGTGGTGTGCGCTTCGTAGGTGGCATAGTCGATATCGGCACGCAGGGTGTGCAGTGGCACACGACCTTCGCGATACCATTCAGTACGTGCGATTTCAGCACCGCCGAGACGACCGCTCACTTGGATTTTGATGCCTTTGGCACCAATGCGCATGGCGTTCTGTACGGCGCGCTTCATGGCGCGACGGAACATCACACGACGCTCCAGCTGCTGAGCTACGCTCTGAGCAACCAGCATACCGTCAAGTTCCGGCTTGCGGATCTCTTCGATATTGATGTGCACAGGCACACCCATTTGCTTGGTCAGGTCCTGACGCAGTTTCTCAACATCTTCACCTTTCTTCCCGATAACGATACCTGGACGAGCGGTGTGGATGGTGATGCGTGCAGTTTGAGCCGGACGATGGATATCGATACGGCTAACGGACGCGCTTTTTAGTTTGTCTTGGAGATACTCACGCACATTCAGATCTGCGAGCAAATAGTCCGCATAAGTCCGACCGTCTGCGTACCAGACGGAGGTGTGCTCCTTGACGATTCCCAGGCGAATGCCAATGGGATGTACTTTCTGACCCATCTCTTCGACTCCGTTACTTGTCAGCAACCTTGACAGTGATATGGCAAGACCGCTTGACGATGCGATCAGCACGGCCTTTGGCACGTGGCATGATGCGCTTCAGCGAACGCCCTTCGTTGACGAAAACGGTGGAGACCTTCAGGTCATCAACGTCTGCGCCTTCGTTATGCTCGGCGTTGGCAACGGCCGACTCCAGCACTTTTTTCATGATCTCGGCGGCTTTCTTACTGCTGAAAGCCAACAGGTTGAGCGCTTCGCCCACCTTCTTCCCGCGGATCTGGTCGGCGACCAAGCGGGCTTTCTGGGCGGAGATTCGAGCGCCCGACAACTTAGCGGCTACTTCCATCGTTCCTTACCCCTTAACGCTTGGCTTTCTTGTCAGCCACGTGCCCACGATAAGTGCGGGTACCGGCGAACTCGCCCAGTTTGTGGCCGACCATGTCTTCGTTCACGAGAACTGGAACATGTTGACGACCGTTATGCACAGCGATGGTCAGACCGACCATCTGTGGCAGGATCATCGAACGGCGCGACCAGGTTTTCACTGGTTTGCGATCGTTCTTTTCCGCCGCCACTTCGATCTTCTTCAGTAGGTGAAGATCAATAAAAGGACCTTTTTTCAGAGAACGTGGCACTGTCGTATCCCTCTATTTACTTGCGACGACGGACGATCATTTTGTCGGTACGCTTATTACCACGAGTCTTCGCGCCCTTAGTCGGGAAGCCCCACGGCGATACCGGATGACGACCACCGGAGGTACGACCTTCACCACCACCATGTGGGTGGTCAACCGGGTTCATGGCAACACCACGAACGGTTGGGCGAACGCCACGCCAGCGTTTGGCACCAGCTTTACCCAGCGAACGCAGGCTGTGCTCGGAGTTCGAGACTTCACCCAGGGTTGCACGGCATTCAGCCAGAACTTTACGCATTTCACCGGAGCGAAGACGCAGAGTCACGTACACGCCTTCACGCGCAACCAGCTGAGCCGAAGCACCAGCGGAACGAGCGATCTGAGCACCTTTACCAGGCTTCAATTCGATACCGTGAACGGTGCTACCAACTGGGATGTTGCGCAGTTGCAGCGAGTTGCCCGGCTTGATTGGAGCCAACGCACCGGAGATCAGCTGGTCGCCAGCACTCACGCCTTTTGGCGCGATGATGTAACGACGCTCGCCGTCTACGTACAGCAGCAGTGCGATGTGAGCAGTACGGTTTGGATCGTATTCGATACGCTCGACGGTGGCAGCGATGCCATCCTTGTCGTTGCGACGGAAGTCGACCAGACGGTAATGCTGCTTATGACCACCACCTACGTGACGAGTAGTGATGCGGCCATTGTTGTTACGACCACCAGACTTCGATTTCTTCTCGAGCAGCGGTGCGTGAGGAGCGCCTTTGTGCAGCTCCTGGTTGACCACCTTGACCACGAAACGGCGGCCAGCGGAAGTCGGTTTGCATTTAACGATTGCCATGATGCGCCCCTTCCTTACTCAGCACTGCTGCTGAAATCGAGATCTTGGCCTGGCTGAAGGGAGATAACTGCCTTCTTCCAGTCATTACGCTTGCCCAGACCGCGAGCAGTACGCTTGCTCTTACCCAGAACGTTCAGGGTAGTCACGCGTTCCACTTTCACGCTGAACAGGCTTTCGACGGCCTTCTTGATTTCCAGCTTGGTTGCGTCAGTCGCAACCTTGAAAACGAACTGACCTTTCTTGTCTGCCAGAACCGTAGCCTTCTCGGAAACGTGCGGGCCAAGCAGAACTTTAAATACGCGTTCCTGGTTCATCCCAGCAGCTCCTCGAATTTCTTCACGGCCGACACAGTGATCAACACTTTGTCGTATGCGATCAGACTAACTGGATCGGAACCTTGCACGTCACGAACGTCAACGTGTGGCAGGTTGCGAGCAGCCAGGTACAGGTTCTGATCAACAGCGTCGGACACGATCAGAACGTCGGTCAGACTCATGCTGTTCAGTTTGCCCAGCAGATCTTTGGTTTTCGGAGTTTCAACAGCGAAATCCTCAACCACGACCAGACGGTCCGAACGGACCAGCTCAGCGAGGATGGAGCGCAGAGCTGCGCGGTACATCTTCTTGTTGAGCTTCTGGGAATGATCCTGAGGACGAGCTGCGAAAGTGGTACCACCGCCACGCCAGATAGGGCTACGGATAGTACCGGCACGAGCACGGCCAGTACCTTTCTGACGCCATGGGCGCTTACCGCCACCGGCTACGTCAGAACGGGTCTTCTGCTGCTTGGTACCTTGACGGCCGCCAGCCATGTAGGCCACGACTGCTTGGTGTACCAGCGTCTCGTTGAATTCGCCACCGAAAGTCAGTTCAGAAACTTCGATCGCTTGAGCGCCATTTACGTTTAATTGCATGTCAGCTTCCCCTTAACCGCGAGCCTTGGCTGCTGGACGTACAACCACGTTGCCGCCAGTAGCGCCAGGAACAGCGCCCTTGACCAACAACAGATTGCGTTCAGCGTCCACGCGCACTACTTCCAGGGACTGCACGGTCACGCGCTCAGCGCCCATATGACCGGACATTTTCTTGCCCTTGAATACACGACCAGGAGTCTGGCACTGGCCGATAGAGCCTGGGACGCGGTGGGATACGGAGTTACCGTGGGTGTTGTCCTGACCGCGGAAGTTCCAGCGCTTGATGGTACCGGCGAAGCCTTTACCTTTCGACTGACCGGTAACGTCTACCAGTTGGCCAGCAGCGAAGATTTCTGCGTTGATCAGGTCACCGGCCTTGTATTCGCCTTCTTCAAGACGGAATTCCAGGACGGTACGACCAGCGGCAACGTTAGCCTTGGCGAAGTGACCCGCTTGGGCTGCAGTGACACGCGAAGCACGACGCTCACCGACAGTGACTTGCACTGCACGATAGCCATCGCTTTCTTCGGTTTTGAACTGGGTGACGCGATTCGGTTCGATCTCGATGACCGTGACCGGAATGGAGACACCTTCTTCGGTGAAAATACGGGTCATGCCCGCTTTTCGACCGACTACACCAATAGTCATGTTGTAAACCTCATGAGTGTACGGGGCTTTCACCCGCTATGGCCGCCCATTTCAGAGCGTTACACGACCAAGACCCGAGTCTTAGCCGAGGCTGATCTGCACTTCCACACCTGCCGCAAGATCAAGCTTCATAAGAGCGTCAACGGTTTTATCCGTTGGCTGGACGATGTCCAGAACGCGCTTGTGAGTACGGATCTCGTACTGGTCACGCGCATCTTTGTTGACGTGCGGGGAGACCAGAACGGTGAACCGCTCTTTGCGAGTAGGCAGTGGAATTGGACCACGCACTTGAGCACCAGTACGTTTCGCGGTTTCCACGATTTCCTGGGTGGATTGGTCGATCAGGCGATGGTCAAAAGCCTTCAACCTGATACGGATTTGCTGATTTTGCATTGGATTTCAGACTCCGGCTGCTATTCCCACCGGGCGCAATGCGCCCGTTAAAAGGAGGCGCAATTCTATAGACGAGCAATCTGGGTGTCAACCCAATAAAAAAGCCCCCGCAGGGCGGGGGCTTTTTTGGCAAATCAACGCTTAGGCGATGATTTTGGCAACGACACCAGCGCCGACGGTACGACCGCCTTCACGGATGGCGAAACGCAGGCCGTCTTCCATTGCGATTGGCTTGATCAGGGTGACGGAAACTTTAACGTTGTCACCTGGCATAACCATTTCGGTGCCTTCCGGCAGTTCGCAAGAACCGGTCACGTCAGTAGTACGGAAGTAGAACTGTGGACGGTAGCCTTTGAAGAACGGAGTGTGACGACCGCCTTCTTCCTTGCTCAGAACGTAGATTTCAGCTTCGAACTGAGTGTGTGGCTTGACGGTGCCTGGCTTGGCCAGAATCTGACCGCGCTCAACGTCGTCACGCTTGGTGCCACGCAGCAGAACGCCGCAGTTCTCGCCAGCACGACCTTCGTCCAGCAGCTTGCGGAACATCTCAACGCCGGTGCAGGTAGTCTTGGTGGTGTCACGCAGACCAACGATTTCGACTTCTTCCTGGATGCGGATGATGCCACGCTCAACACGACCAGTCACAACAGTACCGCGACCCGAGATCGAGAACACGTCTTCGATTGGCATCAGGAACGGCTTGTCGATAGCGCGCTCAGGCTCTGGGATGTAGGTGTCCAGAGTCTCAACCAGCTTCTTGACAGCGCTGGTGCCCATTTCGTTGTCGTCTTTGCCTTCCAGCGCCATACGAGCAGAACCGATGATGATCGGAGTGTCGTCGCCTGGGAAGTCATAGGTGGACAGCAGGTCGCGAACTTCCATCTCGACCAGTTCCAGCAGCTCTGCGTCGTCAACCAGGTCAGCCTTGTTCAGGAAGACCACGATGTACGGAACGCCAACCTGACGGGACAGCAGGATGTGCTCACGAGTTTGTGGCATCGGACCATCGGCAGCCGAGCAAACCAGGATCGCGCCGTCCATCTGGGCAGCACCGGTGATCATGTTTTTGACGTAGTCGGCGTGGCCTGGGCAGTCAACGTGCGCGTAGTGACGAATGTTCGAATCGTACTCTACGTGTGCAGTGTTGATGGTGATACCACGAGCTTTCTCTTCTGGAGCGCTGTCGATCTTGTCGAAGTCAACAACGGCCGAACCGAAAACTTCGGAGCAGACGCGAGTCAGAGCAGCGGTCAGAGTGGTTTTACCGTGGTCAACGTGACCGATGGTGCCGACGTTGACGTGCGGTTTGGAACGTTCAAATTTTTCTTTAGCCACGACAGTGAACTCCTAGCCTAAAGGGGCTGAATCAGCCTTGTTTTTTAACGAGAGCTTCGACGATGTTCGACGGAGCTTCGGAGTATTTGGAGAATTCCATGGAGTAGCTCGCGCGACCCTGAGACATGGAACGAACATCGGTCGCGTAACCGAACATTTCACCCAGCGGCACTTCTGCGCTGATGACTTTGCCGGAGACCGAGTCTTCCATACCCTGGATCATACCGCGACGACGGTTCAGGTCACCCATCACGTCACCCATGTAGTCCTCAGGTGTTACAACTTCTACCTTCATGATCGGCTCAAGCACAACACCGCCACCCTTCTGGGCCAGCTGCTTGGTCGCCATGGAGGCAGCCACCTTGAACGCCATCTCGTTGGAGTCGACGTCGTGGTAAGAACCGTCAAAGACGGTCGCCTTCAGGCCGATGAGCGGATAGCCGGCAACGACGCCGTTCTTCATCTGCTCTTCGATGCCTTTCTGGATAGCCGGGATGTATTCCTTCGGAACCACACCGCCCACTACTTCGTTAGTGAACGCCAGACCTTCGGTGATGTTGCCCTTCTCGTCCACTTCAGGCTGCGAGAAACGGATCCAGCAATGACCGAACTGACCGCGACCACCGGACTGACGAACGAACTTGCCTTCGATCTCGATGTTGTCCTTCGTGATCTTCTCACGGTAGGAAACCTGAGGCTTGCCGATGTTCGCTTCGACGTTGAACTCGCGACGCATACGGTCAACCAGGATGTCCAGGTGCAATTCACCCATACCCGAGATGATCGTCTGGCCGGTTTCTTCGTCGGTCTTGACGCGGAAGGACGGGTCTTCCTGAGCCAGCTTGCCCAGTGCGATACCCATTCTTTCCTGGTCGTCCTTGGTCTTCGGCTCAACAGCTACCGAGATCACAGGCTCAGGGAAGTCCATACGCTCCAGGATGATTGGCTTGTCCAGGGCGCACAGGGTTTCACCGGTGGTGACGTCTTTCATGCCGATCAGGGCAGCGATGTCACCGGCCAGTACTTCCTTGATTTCTTCACGGCTGTTGGCGTGCATTTGAACCATACGGCCCACACGCTCTTTCTTGCCTTTGACCGAGTTCAGAACCGAGTCACCGGAGTTCAGGACGCCCGAGTAGACGCGAACGAAGGTGATGGAACCCACGAACGGGTCGGTCGCGATCTTGAACGCCAGAGCCGAGAACGGCTCGTTGTCGTCAGCGTGACGCTCGTCGTGACGAATGGCCGGATCATCTTTGGCCAGTTCCTGGTCGTCAGGGTTGATACCCTTGATCGCAGGGATCTCGACAGGAGCAGGCAGGTAGTCGATGACGGCGTCGAGAACCAGGGGAACGCCCTTGTTCTTGAACGAGGAACCGCAGACAGCCAGAACGATTTCGCCGGCGATGGTGCGCTGACGCAGAGCAGCCTTGATCTCTTCGACCGACAGCTCTTCACCTTCCAGGTACTTGTTCATCAGGTCTTCGCTGGCTTCAGCAGCCGCTTCGACCATGTTGGCACGCCATTCGTCAGCCAGGTCCTGCAGTTCAGCAGGGATGGCTTCGCGACGCGGGGTCATGCCCTTGTCGGCGTCGTCCCAGTAAACGGCTTCCATGGTCATCAGATCGATCTGGCCCTGGAAGTTGTCTTCCGAACCGATAGCCAGCTGGATAGGCACCGGAGTGTGACCCAGACGCTTTTTGATCTGATCGACAACGCGCAGGAAGTTCGCACCGGCACGGTCCATCTTGTTTACGTAAACAAGACGTGGAACGCCGTACTTGTTGGCCTGACGCCATACGGTTTCCGACTGTGGCTCGACACCGGAGGTGCCGCAGAACACAACGACAGCACCGTCGAGTACGCGCAGCGAACGTTCTACTTCAATGGTGAAGTCAACGTGGCCGGGGGTATCGATGATGTTGAAGCGATACTTGTCTTTGTGCTGCTTGACAGAGCCCTGCCAGAAAGCGGTGGTCGCAGCAGAAGTAATGGTAATACCACGCTCCTGCTCCTGCACCATCCAGTCCATGGTCGCGGCGCCATCATGCACCTCGCCCATTTTGTGGTTTACGCCCGTGTAAAAAAGGACGCGCTCGGTGGTGGTGGTTTTACCAGCATCCACGTGAGCAACGATACCGATGTTACGGTAGCGGTTAATCGGAGTAGTACGAGCCATAAAGCCCTCGCAAATTGATTGACGCTGGAATTAGAAGCGGTAGTGCGAGAAAGCCTTGTTGGCTTCAGCCATACGGTGCACGTCTTCACGCTTCTTGACCGCAGCACCTTTACCTTCAGCAGCATCCAGCAGTTCGCCAGCCAAGCGCAGAGCCATGGATTTCTCACCGCGCTTGCGCGCGAAGTCTACCAGCCAACGCATTGCCAGAGCATTACGACGGGATGGACGAACTTCGACCGGAACCTGGTAAGTAGCACCGCCAACACGGCGCGACTTCACTTCGACCAGCGGAGCGATGGCGTCGAGTGCTTTTTCGAAGAGTTCCAGGGGATCGGTACCAGCCTTACGAGCCTTGACCGTGTCCAGGGCACCGTAAACGATACGTTCGGCAACGGCTTTCTTGCCGCTTTCCATTACGTGGTTCATGAACTTGGCGAGAATCTGGGATCCGTACTTCGGATCGTCAAGAATCTCACGTTTTGCTGCTACGCGACGTCTTGGCATGATAAGCCCTCAAACGGTCTTCAGGTTCGCTCGGGACAGTGCGCAGCGAAGCGCGTTGCCCGACCTTACTCTTATCGACACAATAAATTTTAGAAACAACTTCAGGCGGCGCGAATTACTTCGGACGCTTGGTACCGTATTTCGAACGACCCTGGTTACGACCTTTGACGCCGGAGGTATCCAACGAACCGCGAACGGTGTGATAACGAACACCTGGCAAGTCTTTTACACGGCCGCCACGAATCAGGACGACGCTGTGCTCTTGCAGGTTGTGGCCTTCACCACCGATGTACGAGGAAACCTCGAAACCGTTGGTCAGACGCACACGGCATACTTTACGCAGTGCCGAGTTAGGTTTTTTCGGCGTAGTGGTGTACACACGGGTGCACACGCCACGACGTTGCGGGCAGTTCTGCAGCGCAGGTACGTCGGATTTCTCGACGATACGCTTGCGCGGCTGACGTACCAGCTGGTTGATAGTTGCCATCTACTAGCTCCACTGTTGTCTTGCGACGCTATTGTCTTGCAAGAAAAGCAAAATGGCAGGACGCGAGTCCCGCCAGATTTTGGGGTACAAGAGTCTAAAGAGGATCCTGCCCCCAGTCAAGACGGCGCCCCGACTCACACACCCTCCCCTCCCGGCCAGTGACCGGGAGAGGTGAGCATGAGAACCGGGGCGCCACTCTCAATACTGCATGAATCAGTTGCTGCTCGAATTCAACGCTTCGGTCAGAGCGGCTTCGACTTCGCTCGCGCTCACACGCAGAGGTTTGTCGGCATCGCGGCGACGCTTACGCTCGCTGTGATACGCCAGACCGGTACCGGCCGGGATCAGACGACCCACGACCACGTTTTCCTTCAGGCCGCGCAGGTAGTCGCGCTTGCCGGTTACCGCCGCTTCAGTCAGTACGCGGGTGGTCTCCTGGAAGGAGGCCGCCGAGATGAACGATTCGGTCGACAGCGACGCCTTGGTGATACCGAGCAGTACGCGAGTGAATTTCGAAATGAATTTCTCCTCTTGTACCAGGCGCTCGTTCTCGACCAGCACGTGGGTGAGTTCCATCTGGTCGCCCTTGATGAAGCTCGAATCGCCGGACTCGGTGATCTCGACCTTGCGCAGCATCTGACGAAGAATCGTTTCGATGTGCTTGTCGTTGATCTTCACGCCCTGCAGACGGTAAACGTCCTGAATCTCGTTGACGATGTATTTCGCCAGCGCGCTGACACCCAGCAGACGCAGAATGTCATGAGGATCGCTAGGACCGTCGGAGATAACTTCGCCGCGGTTCACTTGCTCACCTTCGAAGACGTTCAGGTGACGCCATTTCGGGATCAGCTCTTCGTACGGATCGCTGCCATCGTTCGGCGTAATCACCAGACGACGCTTGCCCTTGGTCTCTTTACCGAAGGCGATCGTACCGCTGACTTCCGCCAGGATCGACGCTTCTTTCGGACGACGCGCTTCGAACAAGTCGGCAACGCGTGGCAGACCACCGGTGATGTCACGGGTCTTGGAAGTCTCTTGCGGGATACGGGCCAGAACATCACCCACGCCCACTTGAGCACCGTCCGCCACACCTACCAGGGCGTTCGCCGGCAGGAAGTACTGGGCCGGTACGTCGGTACCTGGCAGCAGCAGATCCTTGCCATCGGCGCCGACCATCTTGACCGCAGGACGGATGTCCTTGCCGGCAGCCGGACGGTCTTTCGGATCCAGGACCTCGATGTTGGTCAGACCGGTCAGTTCGTCGGTCTGGCGCTTGATCGTGATGCCTTCTTCCATGCCCACGTAGGTCACGGTACCTTTCAGTTCGGTAACGATCGGGTGAGTGTGCGGGTCCCACTTGGCCACGATGGCACCAGCGTCGACCTTGTCGCCTTCCTTCACCGAAATCACCGCACCGTACGGCAGCTTGTAGCGCTCGCGCTCACGACCGAATTCGTCAGCAATTGCCAGCTCACCGGAACGCGAAACCGCGACCAGGTTGCCATCGGCACGCTCGACCTGCTTCAGGTTGTGCAGACGAACCATACCGCCGTTCTTCACCTGGACGCTGTCGGCCGCCGAAGTACGGCTTGCCGCACCACCGATGTGGAACGTACGCATGGTCAGCTGGGTACCCGGCTCACCGATCGACTGTGCAGCGATAACGCCGACAGCTTCACCGATATTCACCTGGTGACCACGGGCCAGATCGCGACCGTAGCACTTGGCGCAGATGCCGTAGCGGGTTTCGCAGCTGATTGGCGAGCGAACGACCACTTCGTCGATGCTGTTCAGCTCGATGAATTCAACCCACTTCTCGTCCACCAGCGTACCGGCCGGAACGATGACGTCTTCGGTGCCCGGCTTGAACACGTCACGGGCGATAACACGACCCAGAACGCGCTCACCCAGAGGCTCGACCACGTCGCCGCCTTCAATGTGCGGCGTCATCAGCAGGCCTTGCTCGGTACCGCAATCGATCTCGGTCACGACCAGGTCTTGCGCAACGTCTACCAGACGACGAGTCAGGTAACCGGAGTTCGCGGTTTTCAACGCGGTATCCGCCAGACCCTTACGAGCACCGTGAGTCGAGATGAAGTACTGGAGTACGCTCAGACCTTCACGGAAGTTCGCGGTGATTGGCGTCTCGATGATCGAGCCGTCCGGCTTGGCCATCAGACCACGCATACCGGCCAGCTGACGAATCTGTGCAGCGGAACCCCGCGCACCCGAGTCGGCCATCATGTACATCGAGTTGAAGGACTCTTGATCAACGGTTTCGCCGTGACGGTCGACAACCTTCTCTTTCGAGAGGTTGGACATCATCGCTTTGGAAACTTCGTCGTTCGCCTTCGACCAGAGGTCGATCACCTTGTTGTACTTCTCGCCCTGGGTGACCAGGCCCGACGCGTACTGGCTTTCGATCTCTTTAACTTCTTCGGTCGCGGTGTCGATGATGCGAGCTTTCTCATCCGGGATAACGAAGTCGTTAACGCCGATGGAAACACCCGAGATCGTCGAGTAGGCAAAACCGGTGTACATCAGCTGGTCAGCGAAGATCACGGTCTCTTTCAGTCCAACCACGCGGTAGCATTGGTTGATCAGCTTGGAGATCGCCTTCTTCTTCATCGGCTGGTTGACCACGTCATACGACAGGCCGGCCGGGACCACCTGGAACAGCAGCGCACGGCCGACAGTGGTGTCGACGATGCGGGTGTTCTTGACGCTGTTGCCGTCACGGTCGTTCACGGTTTCGTTGATACGAACCTTGATTTTCGCGTGCAGCGCAGCTTCGCCGGCGCGGAATACGCGATCGACTTCCTGCAGGTCAGCGAACACACGACCTTCGCCCTTGGCGTTGATCGCTTCACGGGTCATGTAGTACAGACCCAGTACAACGTCCTGCGACGGAACGATGATTGGCTCACCGTTGGCTGGCGACAGAATGTTGTTGGTCGACATCATCAGCGCACGGGCTTCGAGCTGGGCTTCCAGCGTCAGCGGCACGTGAACAGCCATCTGGTCACCGTCGAAGTCGGCGTTGTACGCCGCACAGACCAGCGGGTGCAGCTGGATTGCCTTACCTTCGATCAGCACCGGTTCAAACGCCTGGATACCCAGACGGTGAAGGGTCGGTGCACGGTTGAGCAGGACCGGGTGTTCGCGAATCACTTCAGCGAGAACGTCCCAGACCTCTGGCAGCTCGCGCTCGACCATCTTCTTGGCCGCCTTGATGGTGGTCGCCAGACCACGCATTTCCAGCTTGCCGAAAATGAACGGCTTGAACAGCTCGAGAGCCATTTTCTTCGGCAGACCGCACTGGTGCAGACGCAGGGTCGGACCTACGGTAATTACCGAACGACCCGAGTAGTCAACGCGCTTACCGAGCAGGTTCTGACGGAAACGACCTTGCTTACCCTTGATCATGTCGGCCAGGGATTTCAGAGGACGCTTGTTGGAACCTGTGATGGCGCGACCGCGACGACCGTTGTCCAGCAGTGCATCCACAGCTTCCTGCAGCATGCGCTTTTCGTTGCGCACGATGATGTCAGGAGCCGACAGATCCAGCAGACGCTTCAGACGGTTGTTACGGTTGATGACGCGACGATACAGATCGTTCAGATCGGAAGTCGCGAAGCGGCCGCCATCCAGTGGAACCAGTGGACGCAGATCTGGCGGCAGAACCGGCAGAACGGTCAACACCATCCACTCAGGCAGGTTGCCGGAGCCCTGGAAGGCTTCCATCAACTTCAGGCGCTTGGATAGCTTCTTGATCTTGGTTTCGGAGTTGGTTTGCGGAATCTCTTCGCGCAGACGGCCAATCTCGTGCTCCAGATCGATAGCGTGCAGCAGCTCGCGGACAGCCTCGGCACCCATGCGGGCATCGAAGTCGTCGCCGAATTCTTCGAGGGCTTCGAAGTACTGTTCGTCGTTCAGCAGCTGCCCCTTCTCCAGGGTAGTCATGCCCGGGTCGATAACGACATAGCTCTCGAAGTAGAGAACGCGTTCGATATCACGCAGGGTCATGTCCATCAGCAGGCCGATACGCGACGGCAGCGACTTCAGGAACCAGATGTGAGCAACCGGCGAAGCCAGTTCGATGTGAGCCATGCGCTCACGACGGACCTTGGCCAGTGCAACTTCAACGCCGCACTTCTCGCAGATCACGCCACGATGCTTCAAGCGCTTGTACTTACCGCACAGGCACTCGTAATCCTTGACCGGGCCAAAGATCTTGGCGCAGAACAAGCCGTCACGCTCAGGCTTGAACGTACGGTAGTTGATGGTTTCCGGCTTTTTAACTTCACCGAACGACCACGAACGGATCATCTCAGGCGAGGCCAATCCGATACGGATGGCGTCGAACTCTTCGACTTGACCCTGGTTTTTCAGCAAATTCAGTAGGTCTTTCAAGGCCTTTCCTCCTGGCGGAGCAGAGAGTGGTCAAACCGACCCACTCTCGATCGCGTCACGTGTTATTCGGTTTCCAGATCGATATCGATACCGAGCGAACGGATTTCTTTGATCAACACGTTGAAGGACTCGGGCATGCCCGGCTCCATACGGTGATCGCCGTCCACGATGTTTTTGTACATCTTGGTACGACCGTTCACATCGTCCGACTTCACTGTGAGCATTTCTTGCAGAGTGTAAGCCGCGCCGTATGCTTCCAGCGCCCAGACCTCCATCTCCCCGAAACGCTGACCACCGAACTGTGCCTTACCACCCAGCGGCTGCTGGGTGACCAGGCTGTAAGAACCAGTGGAACGCGCGTGCATCTTGTCGTCCACCAAGTGGTTCAGCTTCAGCATGTACATGTAGCCAACGGTGACCGCACGCTCGAACTTGTTGCCGGTGCGACCGTCGAACAGTTGCATCTGGCCACTGTCCGGCATGTCCGCCAGGCGCAGCATCGCCTTGATTTCGCTCTCCTTGGCACCGTCGAATACCGGGGTTGCCATTGGAACGCCGCCACGCAGGTTCTTCGCCAGATCCAGAACTTCCTGGTCGGACAGGTCGTCGATGCTTTCCTGACGGCCGCCGATCTCGTTGTAGATCTCGTTCATGAACTTGCGCAGTTCAACCACTTTGCGCTGCTCTTCGAGCATGCGGTTGATCTTCTCACCCAGACCCTTGGCCGCCAGGCCCAGGTGGGTTTCGAGAATCTGACCAACGTTCATACGCGAAGGTACACCCAACGGGTTGAGGACGATATCCACAGGGGTGCCGTTGGCATCGTGTGGCATGTCTTCAACCGGCATGATCACGGAGACCACACCTTTGTTACCGTGGCGACCGGCCATCTTGTCGCCCGGCTGGATGCGGCGACGAATGGCCAGGTAGACCTTGACGATTTTCAGCACGCCTGGAGCCAGGTCGTCGCCCTGCTGCAGTTTGCGCTTCTTGTCTTCGAACTTGTCGTCCAGCAGACGGCGACGATCAACGATGTAAGCCTGGGCTTTCTCGAGTTGTTCGTTCAGCGCGTCTTCGGCCATGCGCAGTTTGAACCACTGACCGTGTTCCAGACCGTCCAGCACTTCGTTGGTGATTTCCTGACCTTTCTTAAGGCCCGCACCACCTTCGACAACCTGACCGACCAGAGCCGAACGCAGACGCTCGAAGGTCGCGCCTTCGACGATGCGGAACTCTTCGTTCAGGTCCTTGCGGATCTCGTCCAGCTGGCTCTTCTCGATGGACAGGGCGCGCGAGTCGCGCTCTACGCCATCACGGGTGAAGACCTGTACGTCGATGACAGTACCCTTGGTGCCGGTCGGCACGCGCAGGGAGGTGTCCTTAACGTCGCTGGCCTTCTCACCGAAGATCGCACGCAGCAGTTTTTCTTCCGGAGTCAGCTGGGTCTCGCCTTTCGGAGTGACTTTACCGACCAGGATGTCGCCAGGGCCGACTTCGGCACCGACGTAAACGATACCGGCTTCGTCCAGCTTGTTCAGCGCCGCTTCACCCACGTTCGGGATGTCGGCGGTGATTTCCTCTGGGCCCAGCTTGGTATCACGCGCCACACAGGTCAGTTCCTGGATGTGGATCGTGGTGAAACGGTCTTCCTGAACAACACGCTCGGACAGGCAGATGGAGTCTTCGAAGTTGAAGCCGTTCCATGCCATGAACGCGATGCGCATGTTCTGACCCAGTGCCAGTTCACCCATGTCGGTGGACGGGCCGTCGGCCATGATATCGCTGCGCTGAACGCGGTCCCCCTTGCTCACCAGCGGACGCTGGTTGATGCAGGTGTTCTGGTTCGAGCGGGTGTATTTGGTCAGGTTGTAGATGTCGACACCGGCTTCGCCCGGCTCAACTTCGTCATCGGCAACACGAACCACGATACGGCTGGCATCGACGGAATCGATCACACCGCCACGACGAGCCACGACGCAAACGCCGGAGTCACGCGCAACGTTGCGCTCCATACCGGTACCGACCAGCGGCTTGTCGGCACGCAGGGTAGGTACAGCCTGACGCTGCATGTTCGAACCCATCAACGCACGGTTGGCGTCGTCGTGCTCGAGGAACGGGATCAGCGACGCTGCGACCGAAACAACCTGCTTCGGCGAAACGTCCATCAGGGTGACGTCTTCCGGCGCCTTGACGGTGAATTCGTTCAGGTGACGTACGGCTACCAGCTCGTCGATCAGCACTTTCTGGTCGTTCATGGCCGCCGAAGCCTGCGCGATCACGTGATCGGCTTCTTCAATAGCGGACAGGAAGACGATGTCGTCGGTGACTACACCTTCTTTCACCACACGGTACGGGCTTTCCAGGAAGCCGTACTGGTTGGTGCGAGCGTACGCTGCCAGGGAGTTGATCAGACCGATGTTCGGACCTTCCGGCGTTTCGATCGGGCATACACGACCGTAGTGCGTCGGGTGTACGTCACGGACTTCGAAGCCTGCGCGCTCACGGGTCAGACCGCCTGGGCCCAGTGCCGATACACGGCGCTTGTGGGTGATCTCGGACAGCGGGTTGTTCTGGTCCATGAACTGCGACAGCTGGCTGGAACCGAAGAACTCCTTGACCGCAGCAGCCACCGGCTTGGCGTTGATCAGGTCCTGAGGCATCAGGCCTTCGCTTTCGGCCATCGACAGACGCTCTTTGACCGCACGCTCAACACGTACCAGGCCAACGCGGAACTGGTTCTCGGCCATTTCGCCTACGCAACGAACACGGCGGTTACCCAGGTGGTCGATGTCGTCGACGATGCCTTTGCCGTTACGGATATCGACCAGGGTCTTGAGGACCGCAACGATATCTTCCTTGCACAGCACGCCCGAACCTTCGATCTCGGTGCGACCGATACGACGGTTGAACTTCATCCGGCCCACAGCCGACAGATCGTAGCGCTCAGGGCTGAAGAACAGGTTGTTGAACAGGGTCTCGGCAGCATCCTTGGTTGGCGGCTCGCCAGGACGCATCATGCGATAGATTTCGACCAGGGCTTCCAGCTGGTTGCCGGTCGAATCGATCTTCAAGGTGTCGGAGATGAACGGACCGCAATCGATGTCGTTGGTGTACAGCGTTTCGATACGGACAACCTGAGCCTTGGCGATCTTGGCCAGGATCTCGGTGTTCAGCTCGGTGTTGCACTCGGCAATGATTTCGCCGGTGGCCGGGTGCACGATCGCCTTGGCGGTGGTGCGGCCAATGACGTAGTCCAGCGGAACGTCCAGCGCCTTGATGCCGGCTTTTTCCAGCTGGTTGATGTGGCGAGCGGTAATACGACGGCCCTGCTCGACAATCACCTTGCCCTTGTCGTCCTGGATGTCCAGGACGGCAACTTCACCACGCAGGCGCGAAGGCACCAGCTCCAGGCTCAGGGTCTCGCCATGAACGTGGAATACGTTGGTGGTGTAGAAAGCTTCCAGCACTTCTTCAGTGGTGTAGCCCAGCGCGCGCAGCAGAACCGACGCAGGCAGCTTGCGACGACGGTCGATACGGACGAATACACAGTCCTTTGGATCGAACTCGAAGTCCAGCCACGAACCGCGGTAAGGAATGATGCGAGCCGAGTACAGCAGTTTGCCGGAGCTGTGCGTCTTGCCACGGTCGTGGTCGAAGAACACGCCCGGGGAACGGTGCAGCTGGGAAACGATCACGCGCTCGGTACCGTTGATTACGAAGGTACCGTTTTCAGTCATTAGGGGGATTTCACCCATGTAGACTTCTTGCTCTTTGATGTCCTTGATCGCTTTGTTCGACGATTCTTTGTCGAAAATGATCAGGCGTACTTTTACCCGCAACGGTACGGCGTACGTCACGCCACGCAGCACACATTCCTTGACATCAAAGGCCGGTTCGCCCAGGCGATAACCAACGTACTCCAGAGCAGCATTGCCGGAGTAGCTGATGATCGGGAAAACAGATTTGAAGGCCGCATGCAGGCCCACGTCGCGGAACTGATCTTTGGACGCCCCCGCTTGCAAGAATTCACGATACGAATCCAGCTGGATGGCCAGGAGGTAAGGCACATCCATGACGTCCGGCAACTTGCTAAAGTCCTTGCGGATACGTTTTTTCTCAGTGTATGAGTAAGCCATCAGCGTTCCCCAGCTTGGTCACCTGCTTGTTTGGCCCCTCCCGGCGGGAGCAGCCAGAAAATCTTGCAAACCCCATGGTTTGCCACCCGCTATGGGTGTCTACAGCGCGTTATCGGGGCCGATCTGATCGGCCAGCCAATAACGGAAAAAGGCCGGTGGCAGAAGCCACCAGCCATCAGCCTTTCGCTTGACGCTCGGGCTGGAGACGCACAGTCGAAATTTACTTAACTTCGACTTCAGCGCCTGCTTCTTTCAGTGCAGCAGCAGCTTTGTCAGCTGCGTCTTTGGCAACGCCTTCCAGCAGAACCTGAGGAGCGGTGTCAACCTTCTCCTTGGCTTCTTTCAGGCCCAGACCGGTCAGTTCACGAACAGCCTTGATCACGTTGACTTTCTTCTCGCCAGCAGCGACCAGAACAACGTTGAACTCGGTTTGTTCTTCAACAACAGCGGCAGCAGCAGCTGGGCCGGCAGCGGCGACAGCAGCGGTCACGCCGAAGGTTTCTTCCATTGCCTTGATCAGCTCGACAACTTCCAGAACGGTTTTCTGGCCGATTGCTTCGATGATTTGTTCGTTAGTCAGAGACATGACTTTGAATCCTGTATTGTGCTGACAGCTTACGCAGCCATCAAATTAAATAGATGATTTTGAAAGAACCGACAGAGCCTTAGGCTGCTGCAGCTTCTTTCTGGTCGCGTACGGCTGCCAGGGTGCGAGCCAGCTTGCTGGTTGCGCCTTGGATCACGCTCATCAGCTTCGCGATAGCCTCGTCGCGGGTCGGCAGAGATGCCAACACGTCGATCTGGTTAGCGGCGAGCAGATTGCC
Organism: Pseudomonas sp. 2; assembly: GCF_056627435.1. Lineage (NCBI taxonomy): Bacteria > Pseudomonadati > Pseudomonadota > Gammaproteobacteria > Pseudomonadales > Pseudomonadaceae > Pseudomonas > Pseudomonas sp. 2. The sequence goes on along the minus strand of NZ_JBWXNG010000019.1, from coordinate 5,026 downwards.
ATCAAACGCAGCTGCCTTGATCTCGAACTTCGCCTGACCTTTAGCAAACTCTTTGAACAGACGAGCAGCAGCGCCCGGGTGTTCGTTCGAGAAAGCGATCAGGGTAGGGCCGGTGAACACGTCGTTAAGAACACTGAATTCAGTGTCAGCAACAGCGCGCTTGAGCAGGGTGTTACGTACGACACGTACATAAACGCCAGCTTCACGAGCCTCTTTACGGAGTCCGGTCATTGCGCCTACTGTTACGCCACGGGCATCAGCCACGACAGCGGACAGAGCGACTTTGGCAGCCTCGTTGACTTCAGCGACGATGGCCTTCTTGTCTTCGAGATTAATTGCCACGGGTTTAACTCCTGCTTGTTACCGTTTCATCTGGCCAAGGCCGGATGTCGTTTTGGTGTCTGATTCGGTAAGGAACCGGGAGCACCATCTGCGTAGGCTTGTGGTTTAAGACTCGCGTCGCCTACGGTCTTGGATAGCCCCCGCCAGGCAGGGACCCCAATTTTTGCGGCGGTGCAGTTACCTGCACCGCGGCGTGTCTTACGCGCTCAGCGAGCTCTGGTCGATGACCAGACCTGGACCCATGGTGGTGCTCAGGGTAACGCGCTTGACGTAGATACCTTTCGAAGAAGCTGGCTTGATACGCTTCAGATCAGCGATCAGGGCTTCAACGTTTTCGCGCAGCTTGTCAGCTTCGAAGCCGATCTTGCCCACGGAAGTGTGGATGATGCCGTTTTTGTCGGTGCGGTAGCGAACCTGACCAGCCTTCGCGTTCTTGACCGCGGTGGCTACGTCTGGAGTCACGGTACCTACTTTCGGGTTAGGCATCAGGCCGCGAGGACCCAGAACCTGACCCAGTTGACCTACAACGCGCATGGCATCAGGGGATGCGATGACGACGTCATAGTTCAGGTCGCCGCCTTTCATTTCGGCAGCCAGGTCATCCATACCAACGCGGTCGGCGCCAGCAGCCAGAGCAGCTTCAGCAGCTGGGCCCTGGGTGAAGACAGCAACGCGGACAGTCTTGCCAGTGCCGTGTGGCAGCACGGTAGCGCTACGAACGACCTGGTCGGATTTACGAGGGTCAACACCCAGGTTTACAGCGATGTCGTAGGACTCGCTGAACTTGACGGTGGACAGCTCGGCCAGCAGAGCGGCTGCATCGTTGAAGCTATAGGATTTGCCAGCTTCAACTTTGGAAGCGATTGCCTTTTGGCGTTTGGTCAGCTTAGCCATTACACACCCTCCACGTTAAGGCCCATGCTACGAGCAGAACCGGCGATGGTACGCACGGCTGCATCCATGTCAGCAGCAGTCAGATCCGCGTTTTTGGTTTTCGCGATTTCTTCCAGCTGAGCACGGGTAACAGTGCCAACTTTAACGGTGTTCGGACGAGCAGAACCGCTGGTCAGGCCAGCTGCTTTCTTCAACAGAACCGAAGCAGGGGTGCTCTTGGTTTCGAAAGTGAAGCTGCGGTCACTGTAAACAGTGATGATCACAGGCGTCGGCAGACCTGGCTCCATACCTTGGGTACGGGCGTTGAAGGCCTTGCAGAATTCCATGATGTTCACGCCGTGCTGACCCAGAGCAGGACCAACGGGCGGGCTTGGGTTAGCCTGAGCGGCTTTCACTTGAAGCTTGATGTAAGCGGTAATCTTCTTGGCCATGAGGCACTCCAATTACGGGTTCAAACGCCTCGAGAGGCTCCCCGGTTACTTGCACGTTTATCCCAGTGACGACAAAACCCCACAGCCTAGGGCTGTGGGGTAAGGGATGTCTTGCTCAACTAGACCTTTTCGACCTGGCTGAACTCGAGCTCTACCGGAGTAGAGCGTCCGAAAATACTGACCGCGACCTGGATCCGGCTCTTTTCGTAGTTGACTTCTTCGACGGTGCCGCTGAAATCAGCGAACGGACCATCAGCAACGCGAACCACCTCGCCCGGCTCGAACAGAGTCTTGGGCTTGGGCTTGTCGCTACCATCAGCTACGCGACGCAGAATCGCTTCTGCTTCTTTATCGGTGATCGGTGCCGGCTTGTCCGCCGTACCGCCGATGAAACCCATGACACGTGGAGTGTCCTTGACCAAGTGCCAAGTACCCTCATTCATGTCCATCTGGACAAGCACATAACCAGGGAAGAATTTACGCTCGCTCTTGCGCTTCTGGCCATTGCGCATCTCTACCACTTCTTCGGTAGGGACCAGAATCTCGCCGAAGCCATCTTCCATGCCTGCCAGCTTTACGCGCTCGATCAGAGAGCGCATCACATGCTTCTCGTAACCCGAGTAGGCATGCACTACGTACCAACGCTTAGCCACGGGACACCCTTAGCCAACAATCAGGGAAACAAGCCAGCCGAGCAGGGAATCAAGACCCCACAGCAGCAGCGCCATAACCAGAACCACAGCCACCACGATCAGGGTAGTCTGGGTGGTTTCTTGACGAGTAGGCCATACGACTTTACGAATCTCAGCGCGAGCTTCCTTGGCCAACACGAAGAAAGCCTTGCCCTTGCCAGTCTGCAGGCCTACGTAGGCTGCGACAGCGGCGATGACGAGCAAAGCGAGCACGCGATACAGGATTGGCTGTGCCGAGTAGTATTGATTTCCGACAACACCCACAACGACCAAAAGGACTACAGCGAGCCACTTTACGAGATCAAAACGGGAGTCTGGGGCTTCAGCCTTTGGATTCATCTACTAAAATCCTGTGAAAAGAAAGCCAGATACGTTACGCGAATCTGGCAGGTCAGGAGGGAATCGAACCCCCAACCTACGGTTTTGGAGACCGTCGCTCTGCCAATTGAGCTACTGACCTAAAAGCGAAATCAGGCCGACCATTATGCAGGCCTGACAGAAAGATTTCAACAGCCGCTCGAGATTCCGAAAAATCACCACCTCGAGCCACTGCTACCGACCACCTGGACCCAGGTCTGAAGCCAAAACACCGAGCCCAACCAACCGCTTAAAACAAAGGCAGATACTTTCATATCTGCCTTTATAATGGAGCTCTTGAGCGGATTTGAACCGCTGACCTCACCCTTACCAAGGGTGTGCTCTACCAACTGAGCTACAAGAGCGAAACACTTTGCACAACCAGCAAACTTGGAGCGGGTAGCGGGAATCGAACCCGCATCATCAGCTTGGAAGGCTGAGGTTCTACCACTAAACTATACCCGCCGAGCATGCTGCTTACGCTCGAAATTTGGTGGAGGGGGAAGGATTCGAACCTTCGAAGTCGTAGACGTCAGATTTACAGTCTGATCCCTTTGGCCGCTCGGGAACCCCTCCTAAGCGAGGCGACATATTAACTTATGCCACCCTTCTGTCAACCTTTTTCTCAATAAAATCTTGAGGTTACAAACGTTGACGCTTGCTTCGCTGCCAGATCAATTTGCTCTGCACTGCGAAGCGGGCGCCATTCTATGCAAACTATTCCGCGCTTGCAACACCTTCGCATGACATTATTTTACTTTTTAGTTGCGGGAAGTCCTGAGCGAGCCTCGAGAGCATCGCATCATCAATAAGACGGCGGCTTTCAGGCTCGATCTTCAGCCAATAAACGGCGCCGGACTCATCTGTGCGCTTGCCGAATTGGGTCTGAATATCGAGGCTTGTGAGCCGCTGCTCGATAGTGCGAGCTTGTGCCGGCGCTATTTCTCCACCCAGGTACAGGCATTGAGTGCTGACCGCCGCACCTGCGCCGGAGCCGGATTCACTGAGCAAGCGAATATCCTGATGCACGCCCTTGTACTGCGACAGGGGCGTAACCTCTTTGGGCCGCAGGGGCGCCTGCTGTTGATGCCAGAGGTAATAGAACCCGTTCAGCATGACCAGCAACAAAAATACCCAACGCATAACATCCCCGTCCGCACTGACTCGTCACGACAACCGCCCTTCCGGCGAGCGCCGCTATCAATACCTATTACAAAACCCTATTCGGCCCTGAGACGCAGGCTCAATTCGCCGCCGCTGAACAGCTGCACATCATCCCCGACCTTCAGTTTCAATGCACCGACAGGGTCGATACCCTGCACCACGCCCTCGATCGCCGTCGAGCCGGCTAGCAGCGTGACCGGCTTGCCCTGCCATACGTGATTCGCCTCCCACTCTTCACGGAAGGCGCCAAAGCCTTTTTCCTGGTGCTCGGCAAGGTAACGCGCCAAGTGCCTGCTCAGAGAAGCCACCACCTGATTGCGATCCAGCGCGCTTCCTGCCTCGAGCATCATCGACGTCCACGCCTGATCCACCTCGGCGGCCGAGCGCATGTTCACATTGATGCCAATCCCCATGACGACGTGACACACGTCTGCAGGGTCGCCCGTGAGCTCCAGGAGCACGCCTGCCAGCTTGCGCTGGCCGACCAGGATGTCGTTGGGCCACTTCAGCCCCGCTGCCTCTATACCCAGCTCCTTGAGCATGCCAACGACAGCAAGCCCGACCAGCAGGCTCAAACCTTCCAGCTGACGCATCCCGCCCTCTACGCGAATCACCAGGCTGTAGTAAAGGTTCTCTGCGAATGGACTGACCCACTTGCGCCCTCGACGCCCTCTGCCGGCCGTCTGCTGCTCAGACAGCACCACAAGCGGCAGCGAGACATCCGCGCCCACCTGGCGCAACGCATGGGCATTGGTCGAGTCGATCGTGTCATGCACCTGGACCGACCAGCCGTGTTGTTGCAGCTCGTGAGCGAGCGTCGGCTGATCCAGGAGAAAGAGAGGATTGGCCAGGCGATAACCGCGGCCGCGGATCTTGTGGATTTCAATGCCGGTTTCGGCCTGAAGCTGCTGCAGCTTTTTCCAGACAGCGCTACGACTGACGCCCAGCGCGACCCCAAGGTCTTCGCCAGAGTGAAACTCGCCATCCTCAAGAAGCTTTAGCAACGTCCGCATTCGTATCACGCCTGTCAATGAGGGACGCATCATAGCCACGCGTGCCGTGGATGCATAGAACCCGGTGGCTATGATGTTTTCCGGGCGCAAAAACAAAACCCCAACCGCGTTGGCGATTGGGGTCTTGGAATTT
>NZ_JBWXNG010000018.1:0-138561 GCF_056627435.1 Pseudomonas sp. 2 | reverse complement strand
GCGGGCGCCGTGCAGCGGGGTTTCCACGGCGACGTCGTAGACGCGGGAGGTGAGGATTTTCCGGGCGTAGTGGCTGAGCAGATCAGGCTGGGCGACCGCGTTGTCGAGCATCTGGTTCATCGGGTCGTCCTCGTCAACGGGGCGGCGATGATCAGGCAGGCGGCAACGGCGGCGAGGGAGGGGCGGATGATGCTCATGTCTGACTCCTGGTTTCGGGTTTCACGTTTCGGGGCCCGGGAGACAGAAAGAAAAAACCCGCCTCTAGGGCGGGTTCGGTGCAAAACGTCGGCTAACCCGCCATGACTGGAATGGCGGTAATAATTCGTTGGCTGAGGTTGTGCTGGAATTCGTTCATGGGTCGAAGACTATTGTGTGCGGATGTTTCCCGTCAAGAGGCAAGAGAGAACGCATAACCGTAGCAGCACGGCTTGCCGGCGGGTCGTCCTTGAAATCGCCCCGCCGGCAAGCCGTGCTGATACGACGAATGACATCGTTTCAACAGTCATGGCCATAAACTTTCCCGCACGCACTTCGTCTAGTATTCAACAAGCCTTCATGTATCGGTCATGTAGGCGCTTTAGGGTGAAGTTCACCAAAGACAGGAAATGGCCACGAGGGCACAGAGAATGGACGATTACCAAGAAGAACTGCTGGAATTTCGCGCTAACGAACTCGATCCGCTGGAGCCGGCCGACGACGCCACCGAGTTGTAAGCAAGATCAGCCGACCTGACGCTGGCTGCGGCGAAACTCCCCGGGAGTCTGGCCGTTCCAGCGTTTGAAGGCCCGCGCAAAGGCTTCAGCCGAAGCAAAACCCAGTAAGTAGGCGATCTCGCCAAAGGCCAGTTCCGTGTCGCGAATGTAGGTCGCCGCCAGATCCCGACGGGTGTCATTGAGGATGGCGCGAAACTGCGTGCCTTCCTCGGCCAGCTTGCGACGCAAGGTCCAGGCCGGCAGTTTCAAGCGTGCCGCCACCTCGCCAAGATCCGGCTCTCTCCCACCGCTCAACAAAGGTCCCAACAACGCCGTGATGCGCTCGCGCAGGCTGCGGGTGCGGGTCAGTTGTTCCAGTTCCCGCTCGCACAATTCCAGCAAGTGGCGCCAGGTGCCTGGTACATGGTCAGGATTGCGCAGGCTCAGGCTGTGCTGGCTCAGGCGCAACTGATTGATCGGGGCATCGAAACTCACCGGCTGTTCGCTCAAGCCCGCGTAGTCGGCCGAATAGGCAGGCGCCGGGAATTCGATCTCTATGCGCTCGGCGGTGATCTTGGTCGCGGCCAGCGTCGACAGCTGCTGCAGCCAGCCGGACAGGATCGAGTCCACCACGAAGCGGTTGTAGTCGTTGTAGGGGCTGATGGAGTAGAAACGCAGCCAGGCGCCGCGGCTGTCTTCGTGGAAGCTCGACTGACCACGATAGTTGGCGCCGTAAAGCGCTTCGAAGCGGATCAGCGTGCGCGCGGCTTCCCGCACCGTCGGTGCTTGCGCTGCGGTGATGCCGGCCAGGCCTGCGTGGCCCAGGCGGCTTGAAAGGCCCATGCGCAAGCCCAGCGCCGGGTCACCGGTCAGTTGAATCGCCGCGTGCCCCAGACGCATGTAGCGCGGGATCGACAGCCGCGCTCCGACCTGCGCCAGCCGCGCCGCATCCAGGCCGTATTGTTCGAGCAGCGGCTGCGGATCCTGCCCAGTGCTGCGCACCGCATCGGCCAGGCTGTGCACAAACCCCACCGACAGATCGCCGAGCCTGATCCGAGGCGCGTTCATCGCTTACAACCACAGGTTGATCAGGCGCGCCCCGTGGCCGGGTTTGGCGCCCTTGAGCGCCGCGCTGATGGATTGTTCGGCGATGCTCTGGCCGTTGCGGCTGGCGAAGCTGTGCCCGGCGCTGCCCTGATCCCAGAACTGGCCGCGCATGAACACGCTGATGCCGGCGCGGGCGCTGCTGGCCTGAGTCAGGGCCAGACGCCGCCAGGCCTCGCCTTCGGTCAGGGGTTCCGGCCCCAGGTTCAACTCGGCGGCCAGCACCTCATGCTTGCCGACGCGCCAGGGTTGCGACCAACTGCCATTACCGGCGACGAACGCTGGCACTGCGATCAGCTCGGCGCCACTCTCGTTTAGCCGCGCGTAGTTCTGCGGGTACCAGCTGTCGGTACCGATCAGAATGCCCAGACGCCCCGCCGGCGTTTCGACCACGTTCAGCGGTGCGTCCTTGCCGGCGCGGATATAGCCGCGCTGATACCAGCTTGGAAACAACTGGCGCTGGGGTTGGCCGATGGGCAGCCCGTCGCGGCCAAACACCACGCTGTTGTTGTACAGCGCGCCGGTGCCAACGGTGAGCTGGCCATTCTGCACTTCAGGGTTGGGCAACACGATGGAGCCGGCCACCAGGGTCACACCGAATTCCTTGGCCAGGCCGCCGAATACGGCCTGGTAATCACGGGCCATGCTGCGCGATTTCATGCGCAGGTGAATGTCGTCCATGCGGCTTTCGCCCCGGGCGTGAAACATCGCGTCGAGAAACAGCAGCGGGTTGCTGAAGGCCAGCCAGTTCATGGCCTCTTCGATGGTCGTGGCCTGGTAGAACTGCGACTTCTCGTCCACCGCGAACAGCCAGGTGCCGATGTGCTCGGGCAGCACCACGATGGTCTTGTCATTGATCAGCCCGTCATCGCGCGCCTGTTGCAGATACGCCGCGAGCTTGCGGTGCAGGCGCTTTAGACTCGAATAGTCGGAAGGAAACAGCTCGGGCTGAATGCCCAGCAGGTTGCCGTTGTGCCCCGGTTCGCCGTCGTTGACCACCAGTTGAATGCGCAGGTCCGTGAGGTAGTGGCCGACATGCCGCTTGCTGGTCCACAGGCCGTAGCTGACCAGCAGGATGAGCAGCACGGTGAGGGCGAGTGAACCAAGAACTTTGCGCATGTGGAGTGACGGCGGACCTGAGCGAGACGTGTGAATGTGGGGCGCTGCCTGTACGGGACAGCGCGGGCCGGGCCATTTTGGCATCAGTGCCTGGGTAAGGGAAATCCGGCCCGGCCGAGGCACGCTGGCATTGGCGCAGAAGTGTCCAATGGCCATCTGGATGCGACATGAAAATGTCGCATCTGGTCAATTGCACAGCGTTATCAGACTACAGATTCAGCGCAGGCGCGGCGTATCTTCCCTGAGCTTTTGTACGCCGTGCGCTTGCCGCACTGACTGATCGAAGTGGAGCAATTGTTTGATCCTGTTGCTTGGAGAAGGGGGCCGAAGGGATAGCCGGGATGTGAGATTCGCCTGACGGTCAGTCGGCGCCCCCACTCAAATACAGAGAATAAGAACAATGAACAGTCTGGATTCCACGAACCCCGGCAGCCAATTGGCGCAAGGGTTCAAGCCGCGTCACGTCACCATGCTTTCCATCGCCGGGATCATCGGCGCCGGCCTGTTCGTCGGCTCCGGCCATGCGATCGCCGCAGCCGGTCCTGCCACCATCCTCGCTTACATCTTCTCCGGACTTCTGGTCGTACTTGTCATGCGCATGCTCGGCGAGATGGCCGTTGCCCGTCCCGACACCGGCTCGTTTTCCACCTACGCCGATCAGGCCATCGGCCAGTGGGCGGGGTTCACCATCGGCTGGCTGTACTGGTGGTTCTGGGTGCTGGTCATTCCCATCGAGGCATTGGCGGCGGGGCATGTGCTCAACACCTGGTTTCCCCAGGTCGATGCCTGGCTGTTCGCGCTGCTGTCGATTGTCGGCCTGATGGCCACCAACCTGTTCAGCGTTGCCAAATACGGCGAGTTCGAGTTTTGGTTCGCCACGATCAAGGTGGCGGCGATCATCGGCTTCATCGCCCTTGGCTTTGCGGTGCTGATGGGCTGGGTACCCGATCACCAGGCCAGTGGCCTGAGCCAGTTGATGGCCGATCACGGCGGTTTCGCGCCCAACGGTGCGTCGGCGGTGGTCGGCGCGTTCATCACCATCATGTTCAGTTTCATCGGCACGGAAGCGGTGACCATCGCCGCCGCCGAATCCAGCGACCCGGCGCGCAACATCGCCAAGGCCACCCGTTCGGTGATCTGGCGCATCAGCGTGTTCTACCTGTTGTCGATCATGGTGGTGATTTCCGTGGTGCCGTGGAATGACCCGCTGCTGCCCACCGTCGGCTCTTACCAGCGCGCCCTGGAACTGATGAACATTCCCCACGCCGATCTGTTGGTGGACATGGTGGTGTTGGTGGCGGTGGCGAGTTGCATGAACTCCTCGATCTACATCGCCTCGCGCATGCTTTATTCGCTGGGCCGTCGTGGTGAAGCGCCGAAGATGATGAAGCAGACTTCGAAGGTCGGCGTACCTCGCGCAGCCGTGATCGGCAGCAGCGTGCTGGGGATCATCGTCACGGTCATCAGCTACTTCGCGCCGGCCGGGTTGTTTCAGTTCCTGCTCGCCAGCTCAGGCGCCATCGCCTTGCTGGTCTACCTGGTGATCGCCATTTCCCAGCTGCGCATGCGCAAACGCCTGTTGCGCGAGAACGTCGAGCTGACCTTTCGCATGTGGTGTTTCCCTTGGCTGACCTGGCTGGTCATCGCCTTCATCGTGGGCGCATTGGGCGTGATGCTGGTCACCCCCGAACACCGCGCCGAAGTGACCTCGACCATCGGCCTGGCGCTGGCGATTTCCTTTATCGGCATCCTGCTGGCGCGTCAGCACGAGCGCGCGCCCATGGCCACTCGCGTACCACGATCATCGCCCGCTCAGGGGCAGGAGACGCCGTAATGCCGCTCCCCAACGATGCCACCGTGAAAACCCGTGCGACCCAGTCGGTCAGCTTTCTGCTGCTGGACAACTTTACCCTGATTTCCCTGGCCTCGGCGGTGGAGCCGCTGCGCATGGCCAATCAGTTGTCGGGCCGTGAGCTGTACCGCTGGCACACCCTGAGCCAGGACGGCAATCAGGTGTGGGCCAGCGACGGCCTGCCGATCACCCCGGATGCGTCGATTGCCCAGGCGCCGATTTCCGACACGGTGATCGTCTGCGGTGGCGTCGGCATTCAGCGTGCGGTTAGCCGCGAACACATTCAGTGGCTGCAGAATCAGGCCCGGCAGTCCCGGCGCTTGGGCGGGATCTGCACCGGCAGCTGGGCGCTGGCCAGTGCCGGGCTACTCAACGGTTTCGAGTGCAGCGTGCACTGGGAGTGCCTGGCGGCGATGCAGGAAGCCTTCCCGCGGGTGAGCGTCAACACCAGCCTGTTCAGCCTCGACCGGGGGCGCTACACCAGCTCCGGCGGCACGGCGCCGCTGGACATGATGCTGCACCTGATCGGCCGCGATCACGGCACCGAACTCACTGCGGCGATTTCCGACATGTTCGTCTACGAGCGCATCCGCAACGAGCAGGATCACCAGCGCGTGCCGCTCAAGCACACCCTGGGCACCCATCAGCCCAAGCTGCAGGAAATCGTGCAGTTGATGGAAGCCAACCTTGAAGAACCGATCGACCTGGACGAAATGGCCGCCTACGTCGACGTGTCGCGACGCCAGCTGGAGCGGCTATTCCAGAAGTACCTCAACTGCACGCCGTCGCGCTACTACCTGAAACTGCGGCTGATCCGCGCGCGGCAGTTGCTCAAGCAGACCTCGATTTCGATCATCGAACTGGCGGCGGTCTGCGGGTTCGTCTCCACGCCGCATTTCTCCAAATGCTACCGCGAATATTTCGGCATTCCGCCGCGCGAAGAACGCGTGGGTCCGAAAACCGCCCAGCACGTGGCGTTGGTGCCGGTGCATCACACCTCGACCCTGTCGCCGTTGTCGCGACCGCTGGAGGCGCTGGATCAGGCGCGGGAGGAAGCCAGCTTCGCCAGCGTGCGGATTCAATAAAGGGTCGGGTTGATCCTGGTGCTGTGCATTTGGATCAATAAGTTGTCACTTTCAGTCATTGAGCGTGACCGAGGGGCTGTTTACTGTCTGCGTCATGAACAGGGCTATAGTTCAAGTCCCTGATTGAATCGACGAGCGCCACAGAGTGCTCGCGCCTTCGTGATGAATCTGATGGAGTTTTTATGGCCGCCTCTTCGTACCCGCATTTGCTGGCCCCGCTGGATCTGGGTTTCACCACTTTGCGCAACCGCACCCTGATGGGCTCGATGCACACGGGGCTTGAGGAGAAGCCCGGTGGCTTCGAGCGCATGGCGGCGTATTTCGCCGAGCGCGCCCGGGGTGGTGTGGGGCTGATGGTCACCGGCGGCGTGGCGCCCAACGTCGAGGGCGGCGTGTATGCCGGCTCGGCGAAGCTGACCACGTTGGAGGAGGCCGAGCATCACCGGATCGTGACCAAGGCGGTGCACGAGGCGGGCGGCAAGATCTGCATGCAGATCCTGCACACCGGCCGTTACGCCTACAGCCCCAAGCAGGTGGCACCGAGCGCGATTCAGGCGCCGATCAACCCGTTCAAGCCCAAGCAGCTGGACGAGGAAGGCATCGAGAAGCAGATTCAGGATTTCGTCAACTGCGCGACCCTGGCCCAGACCGCCGAGTACGACGGGGTCGAGATCATGGGTTCCGAAGGCTACCTGATCAACCAGTTCCTGGTCGCCCACACCAACCACCGCACCGACCGCTGGGGCGGCAGTTACGAGAACCGCATGCGCCTGCCGGTGGAAATCGTGCGTCGGGTGCGTGAAGCGGTGGGGCGCAATTTCATCATCATTTATCGCCTGTCGATGCTCGATCTGGTCGAAGGCGGCAGCACCTGGGACGAAGTGGTGCAACTGGCCAAGGCTATCGAGCAGGCCGGTGCGACCCTGATCAACACCGGCATCGGCTGGCACGAGGCGCGTATCCCGACCATCGCCACCAAGGTGCCGCGCGCCGCGTTCGCCAAGGTCACGGCGAAGATGCGTGGCGAGGTGTCGATCCCGCTGATCACCACCAACCGCATCAACACCCCGGAAGTCGCCGAGCAGGTGCTGGCCGAGGGCGATGCCGACATGGTGTCGATGGCCCGTCCGTTCCTGGCCGACCCGGAGTTCGTCAACAAGGCCGCCGCCGGGCGCAGCGACGAGATCAACACCTGCATCGGCTGCAACCAGGCGTGCCTGGACCACATCTTCGACGGCAAGCTCACCAGTTGCCTGGTCAACCCGCGCGCTTGCCATGAAACCGAACTCAACTACCTGCCGGTCACGCAACTGAAGAAGATCGCGGTGATCGGTGCCGGCCCTGCCGGGCTGGCGGCGGCGACCGTTGCTGCCGAGCGCGGGCATGAGGTCACGCTGTTTGATTCGGCCAGCGAAATCGGCGGTCAGTTCAACGTGGCCAAGCGCGTGCCGGGCAAGGAAGAGTTTTTCGAGACCTTGCGCTACTTCAAACGCAAGCTTGAGACCACCGGCGTGGATGTGCGCCTGAACACTCGGGTGGCGGTCGAGGATCTGCTGGGCGAGGGCTTCGATGAGGTGATTCTGGCCACCGGCATTTCGCCACGGGTTCCGGCGATTCCGGGTATCGACAACCCCAAGGTGCTGAGCTATCTGGATGTGATCCTGGAGCGCAAGCCGGTGGGCAAGACGGTGGCGGTGATCGGCGCCGGCGGTATCGGTTTCGACGTGTCGGAATTCCTCGTGCATCAGGGCGTGGCCACCAGCCTGGATCGCGATGCATTCTGGCAGGAGTGGGGCATCGATGGCGAGCTGGAAGCCCGCGGCGGCGTGGCCGGGATCAAGCCCCATGGCCATAAGCCTGCGCGCCAGGTGTTCCTGCTGCAGCGCAAGACCTCCAAGGTCGGCGACGGCCTGGGCAAGACCACCGGCTGGATTCACCGCGCGGGCCTGAAGAACAAGCATGTGCAGATGCTCAACAGCGTCGAATACCTGAAGATCGACGACGCCGGGCTGCACATCCGCATCGGCGCCGAGGGCGAGGAAAAACTGCTGCCGGTGGACAACGTGGTGATCTGCGCGGGGCAGGATCCGCTGCGCGAGCTGTACGACGGGCTACAGGCGGCGGGGCAGAGCGTGCACCTGATCGGCGGCGCCGACGTGGCCGCCGAGCTGGATGCCAAGCGGGCGATCAATCAGGGTTCGCGCCTGGCGGCAGAGCTGTAACGACTTCCGCGATCCCCCTGTAGGAGCGAATTCATTCGCGAATGGCCGGATCAGGCGACACATTGTTGTCGCCTGAAAGCTTTTCGCGAATGAATTCGCTCCTACAGGTTCTGCGTCGTTTATTCGAGCGAGGTAGACTCTGCTTTCTTTGTTTGATGTCCCCTCGCCATGCTCCCCCACGCCCCCCTGCACCCCCTCAACCTCTCCTGGCTCGCCACCGCGGGCATTCAGGCCGCGATCCTGCGCCTTGACCTGATCGACCCGCTGATCAGCGGCAACAAATGGTTCAAGCTCAAACACCATCTCGGTGCAATGGCGCAGGCCGGTGCTTCGGGATTGATCAGCCTGGGCGGGGCGCATTCCAATCATTTGCATGCGTTGGCGGCAGCGGGCAAGCGCTTTGGCTTTGAGACCGTCGGCCTGTTGCGTGGCCAGCCGATCGAAACCCCAACCGTGCTGGATCTGCAGGCGTTGGGCATGCAACTGCACTGGCTGGGTTACGCCGGATACCGCGCGCGGCATGAGCCCGGATTCTGGGCACCCTGGCGCGAACGTTATCCACAGCTGTACCCGGTGCCCGAGGGCGGCGGCGGGCTCGACGGTGCGCTGGGTTGTGCCGACATCGTGAGCCAGGCGCGTAACCAACTGAGCAGCCTGGGTTGGGAGGATTACCATGCCTGGTGGCTGGCCTGTGGCACGGGCACCACACTGGCCGGGCTGGTGCTGGCCGAAGCGGGGCGGCGCAAGGTCTATGGCGCGATGGCGGTGCCGGTCGGCCATGGCGTGGATGTGAATGTGGCGCAGATTCTGGGTGTCGATGCAGGTGGCTTTGAGTTGATCGATGCCAGCCGCGGAGGGTTTGCGAAAATCGATGACGAACTGATGGCGTTCATTGCAGCCAGTGAGCAAGAAAGTGGTGTGCCGCTTGAGCCCTTGTATACCGGCAAGGCGTTGCTGGCCTTGTTTGAGGCGGTCGAGGCAGGGCAGGTCGCGCGGGGTGCGCGGTTGATCTTCGTGCACACCGGCGGCCTTCAAGGCAAACGAAGCCTACAAAGGCAATAGAGATCCGTAGCAGCACGGCTTGCCGGCGGGAGCGTCGTGTCAGTCGACATCTTCGTCACAGACATATCGCCCCGCCGGCAAGCCGTGCTGCTACGGGATTGATGTTGAATCATCCTTTGGCACGAAACCTGCGGTTTAGAACCCCCGACACGTCGGTCCTGAGTATGTCGGCGACACTTCTGGAGTCAGGCAGCCTTGGGACTGTACCGATAATCGGGTATTTCCTACGCGCGCCGAGGTTTGCATGACCACTCCAGCCATCGAGCAGGTCGACCCTGCCACTTTGAGAAAAGTCATCGTTGCGGCGAGCATCGGCAATTTTGTCGAATGGTTCGACTTCGCGGTCTACGGTTTTCTCGCCACCACCATCGCCCAGGAATTCTTCCCCAGCGGCGACGCCAATGCAGCATTGCTCAAGACCTTCGCGGTGTTCGCCGTGGCCTTCGCCTTTCGGCCGTTGGGCGGGCTGTTCTTCGGCATGCTCGGCGACAAGATCGGCCGCAAGCGCACGCTGGCCTTCACCATTTTGCTGATGGCCGGGGCGACCACGATCATCGGCCTGCTGCCCGTTTACGCCGCCATCGGCGTGACGGCACCGATCCTGTTGACCATCATCCGTTGCGCCCAAGGGTTCTCGGCGGGTGGCGAATACGCCGGGGCCTGCGCCTATCTCATGGAACACGCGCCGCGGGGCAAACGCGCCTGGTACGGCAGTTTCGTGCCCGTTTCGACCTTCGCCGCCTTCGCCTCGGCGGCGATTTTCGCCTACGCGCTGGAAGCCTCGCTGACCAGCGAAGCCATGAGCAGCTGGGGCTGGCGCGTGCCGTTTCTGGTGGCGGCGCCGCTGGGGCTGGTCGGCCTGTACCTGCGCTGGAAACTGGACGAAACCCCGGCGTTCCAGGCCGTTGCCGATGAAGACGCGGTGGCCCATTCGCCGCTCAGGGAAACCCTGCGCAATCACGGCGGCGCCATCTGCGCGCTGGGTGCGTTCATTTCGTTGACGGCGCTGTCGTTCTACATGTTCACCACCTATTTCGCGACCTACCTGCAAGTGGCCGGCGGCCTGAGCCGGGCGACGGCCTTGCTGGTGTCGTTGATTGCGCTGCTGTTCGCCGCCGCCATGTGCCCGGTGGCCGGGGCGTTTTCCGACAAGGTCGGGCGGCGGGCCACGGTGGTCACCGCCTGTGTGCTGCTGGCGGTGATGGTCTATCCGTCGTTCCTGATGGCCAGTTCCGGCTCGTTCGCAGGTTCTATCATCGGCGTGATGCTGCTGGCGACAGGGGCGGTGTTGTGCAACGTGGTGACCGCCGCGCTGCTGTCGGAAACCTTCCCGACCCGCACCCGCTACACGGCGTCGGCGATCACCTACAACATGGCCTACACGATCTTCGGCGGCACCGCGCCGCTGATGGCGACCTGGCTGATCGGCGCGACCGGCAGCAACCTGTCGCCGGCGTTTTACCTGATCGTGGTGGCGCTGTTGGGGTTGGCGGGCGGTCTGGCGTTGCGCGAGACGTCGAAGGTTTCGCTGGATGAGATTGAAGGCGACAGGCATTCGCCAGCGGCGGCGCGGTCGATCGCTTGATGCAGTAGCCCTTGTAGGAGTGAGCTTGCTCGCGAATGCGTTGTGTCTGAAACAGATATGTTGATTGACACACCGCATTCGCGAGCAAGCTCACTCCCACAGGTATGGAGCAGGTCAAATCGATAGCACCCTCACAATTGTTGTAACAAAACATGGCACTGGCGCCCTAAAAAATGGCACATTGACGTCCCCTTGTGCCGCAGACATCTTTTGCAAACATCTCGCGTGCGGCGCTCCAATCGTACGATGGATGAACCGATGGCCGTCACCAGCCCTTCGACCGCGTCAACCGCGGCCCCTCAATCCAGTCCGCTGGTCATGCGCATCATCGGCGCCGTGGCGCTGGCGCACCTGCTCAACGACCTGATCCAGTCGATCCTGCCGTCGATCTACCCGATGCTCAAAGCCTCGTATGACCTGAGCTTCACTCAGGTCGGGCTGATCACCCTGACGTTCCAGGTCACCGCCTCGCTGCTGCAGCCGTGGGTCGGCTACTACACCGATCGCCATCCCAACCCGCTGGTGCTGCCGGTCGGCTCGCTGTGCATCCTGGCCGGGGTGCTGATGCTCGCCACCGTGGGCAGTTTCCCGTTGATTCTGCTGGCGGCCGGGTTGATCGGCATCGGCTCCTCGACCTTCCACCCTGAGGCCTCGCGGATCGCGCGGCTGGCTTCGGGCGGGCGTTTCGGTCTGGCGCAATCGAGCTTCCAGGTCGGCGGCAACAGCGGTTCGGCCATCGGCCCGCTGCTGGCGGCGGCGATCATCATTCCGTTCGGCCAGGGCCACATTGCGTACTTTGCGTTGATCGCGCTGTTCTCGGTGGGGCTGCTGTACGCCATCAGCCGCTGGTACAAGAAGCATCTGGCGCTGTTCAAACTCAAGGCTGGCCAGGCCGCCACGCACGGCCTGTCCAAAGCGCGGGTGACCAGCGCACTGGTGGTGCTGGCGCTGCTGGTGTTCTCTAAGTATTTCTACATGGCCAGCTTCACCAGCTACTTCACCTTCTTCCTGATCGACAAGTTCCAGTTGAGCGTGGCCAGCTCGCAGCTGCACCTGTTCATGTTCCTCGCCGCCGTGGCCGCGGGCACGTTCTTCGGTGGGCCGATCGGCGACAAGATCGGGCGCAAGGCGGTGATCTGGTTCTCGATCCTGGGCGTGGCGCCGTTCACCATCGCGCTGCCGTACGCGGATCTGTTCTGGACCAGCGTGTTGAGCGTGATCGTCGGCTTCATCCTGGCCTCGGCGTTTTCCGCCATCGTGGTCTACGCCCAGGAGCTGGTGCCGGGCAATGTCGGCATGATCGCCGGGATCTTCTTCGGCCTGATGTTCGGCTTCGGCGGCATCGGCGCCGCTTTGTTGGGGCACCTCGCGGACCTTCACGGCATCGTGTATGTCTACACGCTGTGCTCGTTCCTGCCTCTGTTCGGGATACTGGCAATTTTGTTGCCGCGCACCAAACCGAAAACCGTGCGAACCTGAACCGGACCTCCATGCTGACAGCGTTTCTGATCTTTCTGGCCACCATCACCCTGGTGATCTGGCAACCCAAGGGGCTGGGCGTCGGCTGGAGTGCGACGTTCGGCGCGGTGCTGGCGCTGCTCTTCGGGGTCGTGCACCTGGCGGACATCCCGCAGGTCTGGCACATCATCTGGAACGCCACCGGCACCTTCATCGCGCTGATCATCATCAGCCTGTTGCTCGACGAGGCCGGTTTCTTCAACTGGTCGGCGCTGCACGTGGCGCGCTGGGGCAGGGGCCGGGGGCGCTGGCTGTTCGCGTTCATCGTGCTGCTGGGGGCGCTGGTTTCGGCGCTGTTCGCCAACGACGGCGCAGCATTGATCCTCACGCCCATCGTCATGTCGATGCTGCTGGCGCTGCGGTTCTCGCAGGCCACCACCCTGGCGTTCGTCATGGCGGCGGGGTTCATCGCCGACACCGCGAGCCTGCCGCTGGTGGTGTCCAACCTGGTGAACATCGTTTCGGCGGATTACTTCGGCATCGGCTTCAACCGCTATGCCTCGGTGATGGTGCCGGTCAACCTGGTCAGCGTCGCTGCGACTTTGCTGGTGCTGTTGCTGTTTTTCCGCCGCGACATCCCCAAGACCTTCGATGCCACCCAACTGGCCGACCCTGTGTCGGCGATCCATGACCGCGCCACGTTCATCGCCGGCTGGTGGGTGCTGGGCATCTTGCTGGTGGGTTGCTTCGCGCTGGAGCCGCTGGGGATTCCCATCAGCGCCATCTCGGCGGTGTGCGCGGCAATCCTCTTGGGCATCGCCGCCAAGGGCCACAAGATCTCCACGCGCAAGGTAATGAAAGAAGCGCCGTGGCAGATCGTGATCTTTTCGCTGGGCATGTACCTCGTCGTTTACGGGCTGCGCAACGAAGGCATGACCACCTACCTCGCCGGCTGGCTGGATCGCTTCGCCGAGCATGGCCTGTGGGGCGCGGCGATGGGCACCGGCGTACTCACGGCGCTGTTGTCGTCGGTGATGAACAACTTGCCGACGGTGCTGATCGGCCTGCTGTCCATCGATGCCAGCCAGGCCCACGGCCCGCTGCAGGAGGCGATGATCTACGCCAACGTGATCGGCAGCGACCTGGGTCCGAAGATCACGCCGATCGGCAGCCTGGCCACCTTGCTCTGGCTGCATGTGCTGGCGCGCAAGGGCGTGAGCATCGGCTGGGGTTATTACTTCCGGGTCGGCATCGTGCTGACCCTGCCCGTGCTGCTGATCACCCTGGCGGCGCTGGTGCTGCGGCTGAGTCTGTAGCGGCCGCCGGGTCGGGTTCCGCGGGCCACGCATCGGGCACCAGAAACAGCCGTTGGGCTTCTTCCCAGTCGCCGTCGGGGTGCCGGGTCAGGCGCACCAGCAACTGTGCCGGGGTCGTCGGCTCCAGTTGTTCCAGCCATTGCGCGAAAACCTCATCGCTCCAGGGCGTGTCGTAGCGCGCCGGGCCCAGCCAGGCGTGGCGCGGCAACTGTTGCCAGCGTGCGCAGGGATACCGCTCGGCGAACTGCGGCCAGTCCTTGCGGTGCAGCCATTGCCCGTGCAAATGATCGCCATGGGCACCCGCGGGCGGCTGCACAGCGTTCGACCCCGGATAAAACAGATAGCCGCCCATCCACAGCTCGGCGCTGAAGGTCACGATGCCCAGCGCGGCCAGTGCCTGGCGGCTTTCCTCGCGCCGGGAGATCGGCAACTGATGGCGGTTCAGGTGCGCCAGTTTCAGGTCAAGACGGTCATGGCTGGCGGGGCCGAGCCAGTGCGCGGCGTCCCGGCCGTCGGCGTCGGCCAGGCCCAGGTAGAACTTGATCGCCAGCTCCACGTGATGAATGCCGTCGCGGTCGCGCAGCAGCATGTCCAGCTCGCCCAGGGTATGGCCTTCGACGCGGATCGGCAGGTTGGCCGCGATCATCTCCACCCCCGGCGCGTGCAGGATCGCGAAGTGCCAGAGCCGCTCGTAGTACAGGCCCAGGCGCCGGATCGAGCTGCGCGACAGCCATTCCAGAAGCTCGCTGCTGTCCTGGTCCAGACGCCTTAGGAAAGCTTCCAGTGCCTGCGGGTTTTCGACCCAGCCACTGGCGCGCAGCGGATGGCGCTGCGGCCATTGGGTGATGGCCAGCATCGGCGGCGAGGTGATGACCCAGGCCAGATCGCGCACCTGTGGCGTGCGCAGTTGGCGGGGGAGATGCGAAAGGGTCGGGAAAAGGATCATTGATGCAGGATAGCAGTGACAAATCAAAACTCACTGTGGGAGTGAGCTTGCTCACGAACGCTGCCTCCTGTCCGCCAAAGATGTGGTGGATGGACCGGCCTGTTCGTGAGCAAGCTCACTCCCACAGGATCTGCCTTCAAGCGCAGGGAGGTGTTCAGATGTGTCACGATGGCATTTGCTGGTTTGCCGCTATCGACCCCATCGCCCATAATCGCTTTCTTTACACGTATCGACCCTGCGGGAGCCCCATGGAGCAATTTCGTAATATCGGCATCATCGGTCGCCTGGGCAGTACCCAGGTGCTGGAGACCGTCCGCCGACTCAAGAAATTCCTGATGTCGCGGCACCTGCATGTGATTCTCGAAGACACCATCGCCGAAGTCCTGCCCGGCCACGGCCTGCAGACGTCTTCGCGCAAGATGCTCGGGGAGGTCTGCGACATGGTCATCGTCGTCGGCGGCGACGGCAGCCTGCTGGGCGCGGCGCGGGCGCTGGCCAAGCACAACGTGCCGGTGCTGGGGATCAACCGCGGCAGCCTGGGCTTTCTGACCGACATCCGCCCCGACGAGCTGGAAGTCAAGGTCGCCGAGGTGCTGGACGGCCACTATCTGGTGGAAAACCGCTTCCTGCTCCAGGCCGAAGTGCGTCGCCACGGCGAGGCCATCGGCCAGGGCGACGCGCTCAACGACGTGGTGCTGCACCCCGGCAAATCCACGCGCATGATCGAATTCGAGATCTACATCGACGGCCAGTTCGTCTGCAGCCAGAAGGCCGACGGGCTGATCGTCGCAACCCCTACCGGCTCCACGGCCTATGCGCTGTCGGCGGGCGGGCCGATCATGCACCCCAAGCTCGATGCCATCGTCATCGTGCCGATGTACCCGCACACCCTTTCTGGCCGGCCAATTGTCGTCGATGGCAACAGTGAGCTGAAAATCGTTGTCTCAAAGGACATGACGATTTATCCACAGGTCTCCTGCGATGGACAGAACCACTTCACCTGCGCGCCGGGTGACACCGTGACGGTCAAGAAAAAGCCCCAGAAACTGCGCCTGATCCACCCGCTCGATCACAACTATTACGAAGTCTGCCGCACCAAACTCGGTTGGGGCAGCCGACTTGGCGGCGGGGGCGACTGATGCTCGATCCGGCGCGTAGCTACGATCTGATCGGTGACGTGCATGGTTGTGCCCAGACCCTTGAGCACTTGCTCGACACCCTTGGTTATCGCTTGGTGGGCGGCGTCTGGCGCCACCCCGAGCGTGTCGCCCTGTTCCTGGGCGACATCATCGACCGCGGCCCGCGCATTCGCGAGGCGCTGCACATCGTGCACGACATGGTCGTGGCCGGGCAGGCGTTCTGCATCATGGGCAACCATGAGTTCAACGCCCTGGGCTGGGAGACCCCTGCGCCTGCGGACACCGGCAAGCAGTTCGTGCGCGAGCACACCCCGCGTCATGCACG
Organism: Pseudomonas sp. 2; assembly: GCF_056627435.1. Classification (NCBI taxonomy): domain Bacteria; kingdom Pseudomonadati; phylum Pseudomonadota; class Gammaproteobacteria; order Pseudomonadales; family Pseudomonadaceae; genus Pseudomonas; species Pseudomonas sp. 2. Next base: position 122,656 of record NZ_JBWXNG010000018.1, on the reverse strand, counting down.
GCTGTTGGGCGAGACGCTGGCGCAGTTCGAGCCGTATCCCGGCGAGTGGAAGGCGTTTCTCGACTGGTTCTACGAGCTGCCGCTGTTCATCGACGCCGGGCGCTTCCGCCTGGTGCATGCCTGCTGGGACGCCAGCCTGATCGAGCCGTTGCGCGGTGTGCACGGCGATGGCCGCATCGACAAGGCATTCGTCCAGGCCTCGGCAGTGCAGGGCAGTTTCGCCAGTGCGGTGTTCGACCGCCTGCTGCGCGGCACCGACATGCGCCTGCCCCACGGCATGACCCTGACCGGCGGCGACGGCCTGACGCGGGCGTCGTTCCGCACCAAGTTCTGGGAAGACGACCCGCAAACCTACGGCGACGTGGTGTTCCAGCCCGACGCGCTGCCGGAACCGGTGGCCAAGCGGCCTTTGTCCGACACCGAGAAGAACGCACTGCTGCGCTATGGCATCGATCAGCCGCTGCTGTTCGTCGGCCACTACTGGCGCAGCGGCGTGCCCGCGCCGATCCGGCCGAACCTGGCCTGCCTGGATTACAGCGCCGTACTCTACGGCAAGCTGGTCGCCTACCGGCTGGATCAGGAGACTGTGATCGATCCGGGCAAGTTCGTTTGGGTCGACGTCAAGCGGCCGGAGACAGCCCGTTGAAGCCGGTTGCGGCGCTGCGCCTGCCGATGAACACCGACCTGAACGGCTTCGTCGAACTGCTCCGGCGCCTGAACGTGCCTCATCGGGTCAGTGAGGAAGCGGGCGAGCAAGTGCTCTGGGTGCCCGACGCGCCGACCCTGGCCGACGACATCCGCGAACTGTACCGCCAATACCCGCAGGGCGACCCCACGGCGCAGTTGCCGCCGGGGCGCGAACTGGTGGCGGTCAGCCGCCCGAGCCCGTGGCTGCAACTGCGTGCCGCGCCGGTGACGGTGGCGATTCTGTTGCTGTGCCTGATCGTGGCCGGTGTCACGCTGCTGGGCGATAACCTTGACGCGCTGAGCTGGCTGACCTTCAACGATTTTCGCGTCAGCGGCGATTACGTCATGTTCACGCCGCTGCAGGTGTCGCTGGCGGCGGGGCAGTGGTGGCGCATCGTGTCGCCCATGCTCATTCACTTCGGCCTCCTGCATCTGGTGATGAACGGGCTGTGGTTCTGGGAGCTGGGGCGGCGCATCGAAATGCGCCAGGGCCGCTGGATGCTGCTGGGCCTGACCCTGCTGTTCGCCGCGTTTTCCAACTACGGCCAGTATGTCTGGAGCGGCCCGACTCTGTTCGGCGGGTTGTCCGGCGTGCTCTACGCCTTGCTTGGCCACTGCTGGATCTTCCAGCTGCTGGCGCCCAACGCCATGTACCGCCTGCCGCGCGGCGTGCTGGGCATGATGCTGATCTGGCTGGTGGTGTGCATGTCCGGCGTGGTCGGCCTGCTGGGCTTTGGCGAGATCGCCAACGGCGCCCATGTGGGCGGTCTGATCATCGGTTGTGCAACAGGTCTTGTGGGCGGTGCATTAGCCCGCCGTAAACATTAAAATCGCCCGCTTACTTCTGGGAGAACCTAATGTCCTCTTTTGTCGAAATGATCGAAAACATCACCCCGGACATCTACGAGAGCCTGAAACTGGCCGTGGAAATCGGCAAATGGTCCGATGGCCGCAAACTGACGCAGGAACAGCGTGAGCTGTCGCTGCAGGCGCTGATCGCCTGGGAAGTGCGCAACGTGCCCGAAGAGCAGCGCATCGGCTACATGGGCCCGCAGGAATGCGCATCCAAGTCGGCACCGGTTCCCAACATCCTCTTCAAGTCGGATGCCATCCATTGATCGAGATTGGCCGCGGCTCCGTCAACAAAATGTCCGTGCGGCTCGACGCCACACGGGCCGAATATGCGTTTCGTCTGGGCGACTCGCAGATCCCGGTCAACCCGCTGATCGGCCAGACCGTGCGTCTGGAGTATTTGGGCGCCATCCATTGCAGCCACTGCGGTCGCAAGACCAAGACCAGTTTCAGCCAGGGTTACTGCTACCCGTGCATGCAGAAACTGGCCCAGTGCGACGTTTGCATCATGAGCCCGGAAAAATGCCACCACGAGCACGGCACCTGCCGTGAGCCGAGCTGGGGCGAGCAGTTCTGCATGACCGATCACGTGGTTTACCTGGCCAATTCGTCGGGCGTGAAAGTGGGCATCACCCGCGCCACGCAGCTACCGACCCGCTGGCTGGACCAGGGCGCCAGCCAGGCGCTGCCGATCGTGCGCGTCGCCACCCGCCAGCAGTCCGGATTCGTCGAAGACCTGTTCCGCAGCCAGGTGCCCGACCGCACCAACTGGCGCGCGCTGCTCAAGGGCGACGCGCCGGCGGTGGACCTGATCGCCATCCGCCAGCAACTGTTCGAATCCTGCGCCGAGGGCATTGCGGCCTTGCAGGCGCGCTTCGGTTTGCAGGCCATCCAGCTGCTCGACGACCTCGCCCCCATCGAGATTCAATACCCGGTCCAGGCCTACCCGACCAAGGTGGTGAGCTTCAATCTGGACAAGGACCCGATCGCCGAAGGCACCTTGCTGGGCATCAAGGGTCAATACCTGATCTTCGACACCGGCGTGATCAACATCCGCAAGTACACGGCCTATCAACTCGCCGTGCATCACTAGTAGCCCGCATCAGTAGAAGAAGGGACACCATCATGCGCACCGAACAGCCGAAAATGATTTACCTGAAGGATTATCAGGCGCCTGAGTACCTCATTGACGAGACGCACCTGACCTTTGAATTGTTCGACGATCACACCCTGGTACACGCGCAACTGGTCATGCGTCGCAACCCGGCACGCGGAGCTGGTTTGCCGCCGCTGGTCCTCGACGGCCAACTGCTGGAACTGCTGTCGGTCAAACTGGCCGACGTCGATCTGACGGCCTCGGACTATGAGTTGACCCCGGACAGCCTGACCGTCCAGCCCAAATCCGAAACCTTCACCCTGGACACCAGCGTGAAGATCCACCCGGAAACCAACACCGCCCTCGAAGGCTTGTACAAGTCCAGCGGCATGTTCTGCACCCAGTGCGAGGCTGAGGGTTTCCGCAAGATCACCTATTACCTCGACCGCCCGGACGTGATGAGCAGCTTCACCACCACGGTCATCGCCAGCAAGCAGGATTTCCCGATCCTGCTGTCCAACGGCAACCCGGTCGACCACGGCCCGGAAGGCGAGGGCCGCCACTGGATCACCTGGGAAGACCCGTTCAAGAAGCCGGCCTACCTGTTCGCACTGGTCGCCGGTGACCTGTGGTGCATCGAAGACACCTTCGTCACCATGAGCCAACGCGAGGTGACCCTGCGCATCTACGTCGAACAGGAAAACATCGACAAGTGCCAGCACGCCATGGACAGCCTGAAGAAATCCATGCGCTGGGACGAAGAGGTCTACGGCCGCGAATACGATCTGGACATCTTCATGATCGTCGCCGTCAACGACTTCAACATGGGCGCCATGGAGAACAAGGGCCTCAACATCTTCAACTCCAGCGCCGTGCTGGCCCGCGCCGAAACCGCCACCGACGCCGCGCACCAGCGGGTCGAGGCGATCGTCGCCCACGAATACTTCCACAACTGGTCGGGCAACCGCGTGACCTGCCGCGACTGGTTCCAGCTGTCGCTCAAGGAAGGCTTCACCGTGTTCCGCGACGCCGGTTTCTCGGCGGACATGAACTCGGCCACGGTCAAGCGCATTCAGGACGTCGCCTACCTGCGCACCCACCAGTTCGCCGAAGACGCCGGCCCCATGGCCCACGCCGTGCGTCCGGACAGCTTCATCGAGATCTCCAACTTCTACACCCTGACCGTGTACGAAAAAGGCTCGGAAGTCGTAGGCATGATCCACACCCTGCTGGGGGGCGAGGGCTTCCGCAAGGGCAGCGACCTGTACTTCGAACGCCACGACGGCCAGGCCGTGACCTGCGACGACTTCGTCAAGGCCATGGAGGACGCCAACGGCATCGACCTGACCCAGTTCAAACGCTGGTACTCGCAGGCCGGTACGCCGCGTCTGGTGGTGAGCGAGTCCTTTGATGCCGCAGGCAAAACCTACAGCCTGACCTTCCGCCAGAGCGCGCCGACCACGCCGGGCCAGCCGGGCGAGGAGAAGAAGCCGTTCGTGATTCCGGTAGCGCTGGGATTGTTGAACCCACAGGGTCAGGAAATTCCACTGCGTCTGCAGGGCGAATCTGCGGCTGCGGGCACTTCGCGGGTGATTTCCGTGACCGAGGCCGAGCAGACCTTCACCTTCATTGACGTCGCTGAAAAGCCGCTGCCTTCGCTGCTGCGTGGCTTCTCGGCGCCGGTGAAACTGAGCTTCCCGTACAACCGCGATCAACTGATGTTCCTGATGCAGCACGACAGCGACGGCTTCAACCGTTGGGACGCGGGTCAGCAATTGTCGGTTCAAGTGTTGCAGGAATTGATTGCTCAGCATCAGAAGGGCGAGCAACTGGTGCTGGATCCGCGCCTGCTGACGGCGCTGGGCACCGTGCTGGCTGACGAGAGCCTGGATCAGGCGATGGTTGCCGAGATGCTGTCGCTGCCGGGCGAGGCTTACCTCACCGAAATCAGCGAAGTAGCCGATGTCGATGCCATCCACGCCGCCCGCGAGTTCGCCCGTCAGCAACTGGCGAATGGCCTGAGCGAAGCGTTGTGGAAGCGCTACCAGGCCAATCGCGAGCTGTCGCGCAACACCGCTTATGTGGCCGAGTCCGAGCACTTCGCCCGCCGCGCGCTGCAGAACATTGCTTTGTCCTACCTGATGCTCACCGGCAAGCCTGAAGTGCTGGCCGCGGCCATCGATCAGTTCGACAGCGCCGACAACATGACCGAGCGCCTGACCGCGCTGGCCGTGCTGGTCAACTCGCCGTTTGAGGAGGAGAAGGCCAAGGCGCTGGCGGTGTTCGCCGAGAACTTCAAGGACAACGCGCTGGTCATGGACCAGTGGTTCAGCGTCCAGGCGGCCAGCACCTTGCCGGGTGGCCTGGATCGCGTGAAGGCACTGATGCAGCACCCGGCGTTCACGATGAAGAACCCGAACAAGGTGCGTGCGCTGATCGGTGCGTTCGCCGGCCAGAACCTGATCAACTTTCACGCGGCGGACGGCACCGGCTACCGCTTCCTGGCGGACCTGGTCATCGAGGTGAACGGCTTCAACCCGCAGATCGCCTCGCGCCAACTGGCGCCGCTGACCCGCTGGCGCAAATACGACGACAAGCGTCAGGCCTTGATGAAAGGCGAGCTGGAGCGCATTCGTGCGTCCGGCCAGCTGTCGCCTGACGTGTATGAAGTGGTGAGCAAAAGCCTGGCGTAATTCGACGCTGGCGGATCGAGTAAGGGCCTCCTGTGCACACAGGCGGCCCTTTTTTCTGCCCGGTCGCTTTGTAGGATGTGTCTGACTTCTCGGGTTTAGATTTCACACACGCGTGATGGGAAAGTGCTGGCAGAACGATCCTGCATTCAAAAGCATGCTTCGCACCCTCATTCGAAGGTGTGGAGAGGTTGATGAAAGGGCACAAGACACTGGCATTGCTGGGGCTCGCGCTGCTGGTACAGGACGCCGTTGCTGATGCGAAGGTGACCGATGAACAACGTTTTCAGGTGGGAGCGGTCGGGGTGAGCCTCGGGCTGGGGCTGCTCAATGGCCAGGCGCAGGAAAAGGTGTATGACGTTGAAGATGGCGGCAAGAAAGTCAGCCAGCTGAACTGGGAGCTCAAGCAGATTCCCACCCTGCATCTTGGGCTGGCTTACGACCCCTTGAACTGGCTGACCCTTGAAGCCCGCGGCTGGACGCAGATCAGCAAGGGCGACGGGCACATGAAGGATTACGACTGGCTCAAGGAAGACCAAGCTGGCTGGAGCGATTATTCCGATCATCCGAACACTCGCGTTCAGCAAGCCTGGCAGGCGGAGTTCGCAGCGACTGCCTGGGCCCTCAAGCATGACGATCTGGCGCTGGGAGTGATGATGGGTTATCAGCGCACTCGGTTAGGTTGGCAGGCTCGCGGCGGGCGCTATACCTACTCTTCGGATGACGGGTTTCGTGATGAGTCCGGCCATTTTCCCGCGGGTGAGAAAGGCGTTAGCTATCGACAAACCTATGACACGCCTTATCTAGGACTGGTGGGTCTCTATAGCTATGGGAAGTGGTCACTGGAAGGTCGCTACAAATACAGCCAGTGGGTCAAGGCTGAAGATTTCGACACCCACCACGCGCGCAACACCACCTTTGCCGGGAGCAACGGGAACACCGGCCAGATGCAAAGCCTGGCACTGGGCGCGTCCTACCGCATCACCCCGCAGTTTTCCGTGAAAGCCGGTGTCGATTATCAGGTCTACGCCGAGGCCAAGGGCAGCCAGACCGTCAACAACCGAGACACGGGAGAAGTCACGCGCTACAGCGGAAAATCCGGCTCGCAGTCCAGCCGGACAGTGCTGTCCACTCTGGCGCTGAACTACCACTTCTAAAGAGCGTTGACGCCCCCGTAGCAGTACGGCTTGCCAGCGGGGACGTCCTCAAGATCGCTCCCGCCGGCAAGCCGTGCTGCTACGGGTCGGTATTGTGCTTTTGATCTTGATCTTCATGCGCGATAGCCCAGACGACACAAATCGCGACTTGGGTGCAGGCCGAACGCAGGTGATGTGGAGTGGGTCGAGCGACAGGATGTCGCGAGAGGCGCGTGGGCCATGGATGGCCCTTTCGCGCCGGGCCCACGGAGCATCGCCGGAGTGAGGGAACCTCGACGAAGTCGAGGCCAAACCAGGAGCAGAACCCTTGGTTACTTGGGGTCATCAAGTAACTCGGCGAAGCCGAAACAGATCTGCCGTTAGGCAGAGCCATGAAAAGCCACTGAGCACTCGCTGACTGTCAGAGGTTTAAGCAACCGCATAAACCTGCGAAAAATCAATCCCCGCGATAAACACACCCACTGGTGCATGTCTCATGAATCCGGATCGCCGATAACTCCGGCAGCAGCGGCTTGAGCTCATTCCAGATCCACTTCACCAACACCTCGCTGGTTGGGTTCTCCAAGCCAGGAATATCGTTCAGATAGTTATGATCCAACCGCTCGTACAGCGGCTTGAAAATACTCTTGATCTCGGAAAAATCACGGATCCAGCCGGTATGCGGATCAGGCTCGCCCGCCAGATAGATCGCCACGCGAAAGGAGTGACCATGCAGGCGCCCGCACTTGTGCCCCTCGGGAACGTGAGGCAGACGGTGGGCGGATTCGAACGTAAATTCCTTGAAGATTTCCACGGTAGTAATGGCCTTGAAGAGAGGGCGATCGCCAGGGCGATGAATGCAGATGGGCGAGTTTACCAGCAAAGGTTTGTCTGCGCGCAGGCAAAACCTGACCGTGCGGTTAAACCAGAATCTCCAGCCGCCCGGCCAGCTTGCCGCCATCCACCAGATCAATGAACTCATCGCCCAGCCTGCGGCTCTGTTCCATGGCCGTGCGCCAGTAGCGCTGACGTTCCTGATCCTGGCCCACGAAGCGCTTGAAGTCGCTGCGGTCGGGTAGTTTGCCGAACGGCAGGGTCGCGAGGTATTCCCGGGACGGTGCAAGCAGCACGACGTCCTGCAGGCGATCCAGATCGCCGCGGCGCCAGGGCAGGGTCTTGTCGAACCAGCCGGGGATGATCTTGTCGGTGAAGTGCGGGTAGAGCACGATGTCGCTGCCGTGGTAGGGCAGGTCCAGGTGGTAGTCCAGCAGGCCGCCGTCGCGGAAGGTGCCGGGCCCTGCGCCGGGGATGTCCGTGACCCCTTGCATCACCATGGGGATCGAGCCCGAGGCCAGCAGCGCCTGGCGCAGATTGCCCGTTTCCAGCGGCAGGCAGCGCGAGGGGAAATCCGTCAGTGCCGCCAGCGGCGGAGCCAGGCGGGCGTCATGCATGATCACTCGCTCGAAATGGCGCGACAGGCGAGCGCGGCCCAGCAGGTTATTGGCGATCACCGAACCCAGGCCCAGCCCCAGGCCGCCACGATGATCCAGCGCAAGCAGCCCGTGGCTTTTCACGATCATGATGTTCAGGCGGTAGTGCGGGTTGCTCAGCACACTGGCGTCGCGCCCTTGCAGCAGGTCGTCGAGCATCTTCACGCAACTGCGGGTGACCTCGGCCATGGTCACGCCCTTGGCGAAGCTCTGCTCGTTGTACAGCTGGCCCAGCCGCTCGATGCCTTGGACCGGGTCGGGCAGACAGGCACTGGCGAAGCGCCAGGAACCGATGGAAGCGCCGATCAGAGAACGTTCACGAGGTGCACGAGGCAGCCATTCGCCAAACAGCGCAAGGTCCAGCCCCTGAATGCCCAGCGCCTTGGGGCCGCCGGCCGCGCCGGGAATGATGCCGACATCCGCCGCTGCCAGGCCGTGCTCGCGAATCCTCGCCATGGCGCGTTTGCCGGCCTTGATCGTCAAGGCGTTGGTTTTGATCTGGATGGCGCTCATGTTCACTCCATGTCTGGCAAGGCGCGGATTATAGCCAGTGACGCAGGCGTGGAGGATGAAGGTCGTGGTAGAAGGTGATGGCAGGTGGCCAGAAAAATTCAGGTTGAATTAAGTTCGGCTGTTTATCGTGGAGCCCATAAACACCTCGAACCACAAAGGAAAACACCATGAAAACCCTTACTGCCTTCTTTGCCGCTGCTGCTCTGGCTGTCACCGCCGGTTACGTTCAAGCCCGGGATCTTGGCCCGGACGAAGCCCTCAAACTGCGCGATGCGGGTACTATTCAGTCTTTCGAAAAACTCAACGCGGCGGCACTGGCCAAACACCCGAACGCGACCATTACCGACACCGAGCTGGAAGAGCACTATGGCAAGCATGTTTATAAGGTCGATCTGCGCGACGCCCAGGGCGTTGAGTGGGACGTCGAAGTCGACGCTGCCAACGGCCAGGTCATCAAGGACCATCAGGACACGTGATGTTTGCCAGTAAACGCCCCATCGAATGCCTGGTTTACTGTCTGCTGGCGACCTGCGTCGTGCTGGCTTCGGCCGTGTGCATGGCGCGGGACCTGAATCAGGATGAGGCGCTGGCCCTGCGGCAAAAGGGCGTGATCCTGCCGCTGGAGCAATTCATCGAACAGGCCCTGGGGCGTTACCCCGGCTCCAAGCTGCTGGAGGCGGAGCTGGAAGAGAAACACGACCGGCTGGTTTACGAAATCGAACTGCTGACCGTCGATCACGTGGTCCGCGAGTTGAAGTTTGACGCCCGTGACAGTCGGCTGCTGGAAGACAAGGAAGATGACTGATGCGTCTGTTACTGGTTGAAGACAACGTGCCGCTGGCCGATGAGCTGGTCGGCACGTTGAGCCGTCAGGGCTATGCGGTCGACTGGCTGGCCGATGGCCGCGACGCGATCCATCAGGGCGCGAGCGAACCCTATGACCTCATCGTGCTGGACCTCGGGCTTCCGGGCATTCCGGGGCTCGAGGTGCTGCACAAATGGCGCAGCGACGGGCTGTCGACACCGGTGCTGATTCTCACCGCCCGAGGCTCCTGGGCCGAGCGCATCGAGGGCCTGAAGGCCGGCGCCGATGATTACCTGACCAAACCCTTTCATCCCGAAGAACTGCAATTGCGGATTCAGGCGTTGCTGCGCCGTGCGCGGGGCCTGGCCAACCAGCCCACCCTCGAAGCGGCCGGTCTGCACCTGGATGAGGGGCGCCAGTGTGTCAGCCGCGATGGCGAAGAGATCCAGCTCACCGCCGCCGAATTTCGCCTGCTGCGTTACTTCATGCTGCACCCCGAACAAATCCTCTCCAAGAGCCACCTGGCCGAGCACCTTTACGACGGTGAAAACGAGCGCGATTCCAATGTGATCGAAGTCCACGTCAATCATCTGCGCCGCAAGCTTGGGCGTGGTGTGGTCGAAACCCGTCGCGGGCAGGGTTACCGGTTCGGCGGGGCAGGGGGGTGAGATCCATCCAGCGGCGCTTGAGCCTGGGCCTGATCAGCGTGCTGCTGGTCATCGGCCTGATTCTGGCGCAGGTCAGCCTGTGGCTGTTCGAGATCGGCCTGCAACGCTACCTCGAATCCGGGCTGCGCAACGACAGCGAACTGCTGCTGGTGGCCATCGTACGCGGGCCCAACGGCCTGCAGCTGGATGAACACCGGCTCTCGCCCGGTTATCAGCGGCCCTATTCGGGGCATTACTTTCGCATCGACTTCGATGGCGGCCACTGGCGCTCCCGCTCGCTGTGGGACCTGGAGCTGCCACAGCCGGAGCAACCGGGCCTGCACGCCGATCTGAAACTGGAAAAGAGCAAGCAGTCGCTGCTGTTGCTGCACAACGACTACCGCAAGTTCGGCCAGAAGATTTCCATCACCGTGGCTCAGGACTACACGCCGGTGAAGGCGAGCTTTGCGCTGGTGCAGCGGATTGGCCTGATCCTCGGGCTGGCCGGCCTGATCCTGATTCTGGTGCTGCAGCGCATCACCGTACGCCGGGCCTTGCGCCCGCTGGATGCCGCACGTGAGCAGATCCAGCAGCTGCAACAGGGCCAGCGCTCCCAGCTCGACGAACAGGTACCGCTGGAGCTCGAGCCTTTGGTGGCGCAGATCAACCACCTGCTGGCCCACACCGAAGACAGCCTCAAGCGCTCGCGCAATGCGCTGGGCAATCTGGGCCATGCCCTGAAGACGCCGCTGGCGGTGCTGCTGAGTCTGGCCGAGGGCCAAAAGCTCGAACGCCATCCCGAGGTGCAAGCCACCTTGCGTGAGCAATTGCGGCAGATTCAGCAACGACTTGAGCGTGAGCTGAACCGGGCGCGGCTGTCAGGGGATGCGCTGCCGGGCATGCGTTTCGATTGCGATGTCGAATTGCCGGGCCTGTTCTCGACCCTGCGCATGATTCACGGCGAGCACCTGGAGCTGAACAACCACGTCGCCTCCGGGCTGGTGCTGCCCTGGGATCGTGAAGACATTCTCGAACTGCTGGGCAATCTGCTGGACAACGCCTGCAAATGGGCCGACAGCAGCGTCTGCCTGTGCATCACCCAGGTGCCTGACGGTTTCTGCGTGCTGATCGACGACGACGGCCCGGGAATCCCCGTCGAGCAGCGCGACGATGTACTGGGCCGCGGCAATCGTTTGGACGAACAGGTGACCGGGCATGGCCTGGGGCTGGGCATCGTCAAGGACATCGTCGAATCCTGGGGCGGGCGGATTCAACTGCTCGAAAGCCCTCTGGGCGGATTGCAGGTGCGCATCGATCTGCCCGACCGCCAGGGCATCGCTCAGCCGCTTGCCTGAAGGCTGCACGTCACTGTCTCACGGGTTTTACACAGGGCACTCCTGCCGCAGCGGGCTGACTAATGATCAGGCCGCCGATTCGCTGCGGCTCGATGACCTGGAACAGACATGAACGAAACCGCGCTGCAAAACAAGACCCTGATGCTGTTGCTGATACTGGTGAGCCTGGCGTTCATCTGGATTCTCCTGCCGTTTTACGGCGCCGTGTTCTGGGCGGTGGTACTGGGGGTGGTGTTCGCGCCGTTGCAGCGGCGGTTCCTGGCGCGCTTTGGCTGGAAGCGCAATGCGGTTTCCCTGCTGACCCTGCTGGTCTGCCTGCTGATCGCCATCTTGCCGGTGATCATCACTGGCATGTTGATGGTTCAGGAGGGCGCGGCGTTGTACAAGAACGTCGAAAGCGGCCAGTTGGACATCCCCAAATACCTGGCCGAGTTCAAGGCGCTGTTGCCCATATCGATGCAGCACTGGCTCGATCGGCTGGGCCTGGGCGATTTCGACGGGCTGCAGGACAAAATCTCCAAGGCCGCCATGCAAGGCAGCCAGTACCTGGCCACCCAGGCGTTCAGCTTCGGGCAGGGCACTTTCGATTTTGTCGTCAGCTTTTTCATCATGCTGTACCTGCTGTTCTTCTTTTTGCGCGACGGCCCTGAACTGGTCCGCCGGATCCGACTTGCGATTCCGCTGGCCGAACCACAGAAGCGCCGCCTGCAGCTCAAGTTCACCCGCGTGGTGCGAGCGACGGTCAAGGGCAACGTGGTGGTCGCGGTGACCCAGGGTGCGCTGGGCGGGCTGATTTTCTGGGTGCTGGATATTCCCAGCTCGCTGTTGTGGGCGGTGCTGATGGCGTTTCTTTCGCTCTTGCCGGCGGTCGGGGCGGGGATCGTCTGGGCGCCAGTGGCGGTGTACTTCCTGGTCAGCGGCATGTTCTGGCAGGGCGTGGTGCTGGGGTTGTTCGGGGTGTTCGTGATTGGCCTGGTGGACAATGTGCTGCGCCCGATTCTGGTGGGCAAGGACACGCGCATGCCCGATTACCTGATCCTGATCTCGACCCTGGGCGGCATGGCGGTGTTCGGGCTGAACGGGTTTGTGATCGGGCCGATGATTGCGGCGTTGTTTATGTCGACTTGGGGGTTGTTTACCAGTGCCAAGAAGACGGTGAATTTGCCTGGCTAGTGTTTCGCCGTGGGCGATTTTTCAGGGTGTTGCTTGTGAGATGGATGGGCAAGATCACTTTCGTCGGTGCGGCTGAGATTTTTGATTCTGAAGATCAAGAGCGCTCTTCCTAACGTCAGATCTGTTTCGACTTCGTCGAGTTACTTGGAAAAGACCCCCAAGTAACCAAGGGGTCTTGCTTCTGGTTGGGCCCCTCCTTCGTCGGGGTACCCTCACTCCGGTCCCGCTCCGTGGGCCCGGCGCGAATGGGCCATCCATGGCCCCGCGCCTCGCGTGGCATCCTGCCGCTTGGCCCACTCCGCGAGACCTGCGTTCAGCCTGCACCCAAGTCGCGATTTGTGTCGCTTGAGCCATCGCGCACCAAGATCAAAAGCCAGATCAAATGCGAGTGAACACCGTCCCGTTGATCGTTCCCACGCTCCGCGTGGGCATGCCGCCATGGACGCTCCGCGTCCCAGTGACGCGGAGCGTCACGCAATGCGTTACCACGCGGAGCGTGGGAACGATCAGAACGGAGGGCATCGTCCTCACGCTTTTGATCTGGCTTTTGATCTTCGTACGCAAATCTCCCAGACACCACAAATCGCGACTTGGGTGCAGGCCGAACGGAGGTCTCGTGGAGTGGGTCAAGCGGCAGGATGCCGCGCGAGGCGCGGGGCCATGGATGGCCCATTCGCGCCGGGCCCACGGAACGAGACCGGAGAGAGGGAACCCGACGAAGTCGGGCCAAACCAGGAGCAAGACCCCTTGGTTACTTGGGGGTCTTTTCCAAGTAACTCGACGAAGTCGAAACAGATCTGACGTTAGGAAGAGCGCCTTTGATCTTGACCTTGACCTTCAGAAAGCCGCACTCAACAAAAAAGCCCCGTATCTCGCGATACGGGGCTTTTCAACAGACATCAAACAACCATCACAATCCAGCGTGCTGCACCAGCGTCAGCATCGGCTGCGGATACACACCCAGGAAGAACGCCAGCAGCGTAATCGCCAACAGCATCACACCCCCGGCACGCTGCGCCCAGTTGAACGGCGCATCGTGGCGCTGGATCTTCGAGTCCTGCAGATACAGCGTCACCATCACCCGCAGGTAATAGAACACACCAATCGCACTGCCCACCACCAGCGAACCGGTCAGCCACCACAGGTGCGCTTCCACGCCCGTGGCGATGATGTAGAACTTGCCGATGAAACCGGTGGTCAGCGGAATACCGGCCAGCGACAGCATCATCACCGTCAGCACGGCGGTCAGGTACGGACGGCGCCAGAACAGACCACGGTATTCGAACATCGCATCGGCGTCGCGGCCGCTGTACGGCGAGGACATCAGCGTGATCACGCCGAACGCACCCAGGCTGGTCAGCACGTACGTCACCAGGTAAACGTTGATCGCTTCGACCGCCAGACCCTTGCTCGCCACCAGCGCGATCATGATGTAACCGAAGTGCGCGATGGACGAGTAACCCAGCAGACGCTTGAGGTTGGTCTGGGTCAGCGCCAGCAGGTTACCGATCAGGATCGAGGCCACGGCGATGACCGACATCACGTCGCTCAGCACGCCGCTGGTGGCCGCCGGGGAGATCTGGAACAGGCGAACCATCACGCCGAACACCGCCACCTTGCTCGCAGTCGCCAGGAAGGCGGCGACCGGGGCAGGGGCGCCTTCGTAGACGTCCGGAGTCCACAGGTGGAACGGCACCAGCGACAGCTTGAAGCCCAGGCCGATCAGCATCATGCCCAGACCCAGGCTGGCCATGCCGCTCGGCATGCCGGTGGCCGCGATGGCCTTGCCGATTTCGCTGAAGCTCAGGCTGCCGGCGTCGGCGTACAGCAGCGCCATGCCGAACAGCAGGAAGGCGGAACCGGCCGCCGACAGCACCATGTACTTGATACCGGCTTCCAGCGAACGCTTGTTGAAGAAGGCGTACGCCACCAGGCCGTAGACCGGCACCGAGAGCAGTTCCAGACCGATGAACAGGCCCGCCAGGTGTTGCGCGGCAACCAGCACCATCGCGCCGGCAGCAGCCATCAGGATCAGCAGGTACAGCTCTTCACGGTTGCCCGGGTAGCCCAGCTTGTCTTCACCCAGGTAGGCGTGCGCCAGGGTGACGCAGGCCAGGGTCGAGACCAGGATGATGCCGATGTACAGCAGGGCGAAGCTGTCGATCTGCAGCAGTGGTGTGACCACCAGCGGCGCGACCTTGAGGGCCGGATAGATCGACAACAGTGCCAGGTTGAGCCCCGCTGTGGTCAGCAGGAACGATTGCGAGTGGTTGCGACGCCATGCGATGCCCAGCATCACCACCACGACGGTGAGGCTGGTGATCAGCAGCGGCGCCAGCGCAATAAAGTGTTGAATCGTCAGGTCCATAGCGCTCTTACCGGGCCGAAGCGAGTTGAGTGAAGGCAGTGCCGAGCCATTGCTGCACGCCATGCATGGTCGCCGAGGAGGTGTCCAGTACCGGCTGCGGGTAGACACCCAGCAACACCAGCAGCACCGCCAGGCCCAGCACCATGATCAATTCCCGTCCATCCATACCTTTGAGGATCTCTTCGGTCTTTGCAGGGCCGAAGTAGGCGCGGTGGATCATGATCAGCGAGTAGACCGAACCGAACACAAGGCCCGAAGTGGCGATGGCGGTGATCCACGGTGCGCTGACGAAGGTGCCGATCAGGATCAGGAACTCGCCGACGAAGTTGCCGGTGCCCGGCAGACCCAGCGAAGCGGCTGCGAAGAACAGGCTGATGGCCGGCAGGTACGCGATCTTGTTCCACAGGCCGCCCATTTCGCGCATGTCGCGAGTGTGCAGGCGCTCGTACAGCTGGCCGCTGAGGATAAACAGTGCAGCGGCGGACAGACCGTGAGCCAGCATCTGAATGACGACGCCTTGCAGGGCCTGCTGGCTGCCGGAGTAGATGCCGATCAGCACGAAACCCATGTGCGAGACGCTGGAGAAGGCGATCAGGCGCTTGATGTCGGTCTGGGCAAACGCCAGGAAGGCACCGTAGAAGATACCGATCAGGCCCAGGGCCATGGCGATGGGCGCGAACTCTGCCGACGCGTTCGGGAACAGAGGCAGGGCGAAGCGCAGCAGACCATAGGCCGCGGTTTTCAGGAGAATACCGGCCAGGTCCACGGAACCTGCAGTTGGCGCCTGGGCGTGCGCGTCAGGCAGCCAGGAGTGCAGCGGTACCACCGGCAGCTTCACCGCGAAGGCGATGAAGAAGCCCAGCATCAGGATGTACTCGGTGCCCGGTGCCAGCTTGGTTTTCAGCAGGTCCGCGTAGCCGAAGGTGATGACGCCGGTCTGGTTGAAGTGCACCAGCACCAGGCCCAGGATCGCCACCAGCATGATCAGGCCGCTGGCCTGAGTGAAGATGAAGAACTTGGTCGCGGCGTAGATACGGGTCTTCTTGCCGTCTGCCGAGCTGTGACCCCAGAGCGCGATGAGGAAGAACATCGGCACCAGCATCATTTCCCAGAAGAAGAAGAACATGAACAGGTCGATGGCCAGGAACACGCCAACGACACCGCCCAGGATCCACATCAGGTTCAGGTGGAAGAAGCCGACGTTACGCTGGATTTCCTTCCACGAGCAGAGGACCGACAGCACACCCAGCAGGCCGGTCAGAAGAATCATCAGCAGCGACAGGCCGTCGAGTGCCAGGTGCACGCTGATGCCGAAGCGCTGGATCCACTGGGCCTTGAATTCAAGGGCCCAGCTGGGGTCCGCGCTCGGCATTGGCGCGTAGGTGTAGTTACCGACGCTCCACAGCCACAGGGCCAGGGCGGTCAGCAGGGACATCGTCGCCAGCGCAATCCAGCGCGGCAGGGTGGCGCTGAAACGCTCACCTTGCCAGCACAGAAGGCCGCCGATGAAGGGGATCAGGATTAGCCAAGGCAGAATCATGACGGGCTCAATTCCTTTCGCAGGGTCGCAAGGTTCATGTCAGATCGACTCATCAGACCAGCACAATCGCGCCGAGCACCAGTACGGCGCCTGCGGCGATCGAGGCGGCATACCAGCGCAGCTGACCATTTTCAGTACGGCTCATCAGGCCGTTACCGGCTTTGGCCAGACGCGGGATCACGCCGATCGTGTGGTCGAGCGGGTCGCCACGCAGAATGCGGCTGATTGCCAGGTAAGGCTTGACGAACAGCACATCGTAGATCCAGTCGAAGCCCCAGGCGGCGAACCACCAGGCGGACAGGAAACGACCCGGACCGCTGTTGGCGATGGCCGTGACCAGACGACGTTTGCCCAGGAACAGCACCGCTGCCAGCAGGATACCGGCCAGGGCGATGGCGCCCGAGGCGATTTCCAGGCTGTGCTTGGCTTCGCCGCCTGCATGCCCCGCGCTCTCTGGCAGCACGCCAGCCAGCGGTGGATGAATCCAGGCACCGATGAAGGTCGACAGCACGATCAGCACGCCCAGTGGCAGCCAGTGGGAAATCCCGTGGCCGGCGTGAGCTTCGGTCTTGGCTTCGCCGTGGAAGGCGATGAAGATCAGGCGGAAGGTGTAGATCGAGGTCATGAACGCACCGACCAGACCTGCGTAGAGCAGATACTGATGGCCGCTGGCGAAGGCTTCCCAGAGGATCTCGTCCTTGGAGTAGAAGCCTGCGGTCACGATCGGCAATGCCGCCAGGGCCGCGCCGCCGACGATGAAGCTGGCGTAGGCCAGAGGCAGTTTCTTCCACAGGCCGCCCATCTTGAAGATGTTCTGCTCGTGGTGGCAGGCGACGATCACCGCACCCGAGGCCAGGAACAGCAGGGCCTTGAAGAACGCGTGGGTCATCAGGTGGAAGATCGCGCCTTCCCAGGCACCGACGCCCAGGGCCAGGAACATGTAGCCGATCTGGCTCATGGTCGAGTAGGCGAGGATCCGCTTGATGTCGGTCTGCACCAGTGCCGCGAAACCGGCCAGCACCAGCGTCACACCGCCGACGATGCCGACCAGGTGCAGGATGTCCGGCGCCAGGGCGAACAGGCCGTGGGTACGGGCGATCAGGTAGACGCCCGCGGTCACCATGGTTGCCGCGTGGATCAGTGCCGAAACCGGAGTCGGGCCCGCCATCGCGTCCGCCAGCCAGGTCTGCAGCGGCAGTTGCGCGGATTTACCGACCGCACCGCCCAGCAGCATCAGGGTCGCCAGCACGATCCAGAAATCTCCGACCTTGAAGTGCTGTGGCGCACGCACCAGCAGCTCTTGAATGTTCAGCGTGCCCAGTTGTTGGAACAGGATGAACAGGCCGATGGCCATGAACACGTCGCCGATGCGGGTCACGATGAAGGCTTTGAGTGCGGCGTTACCGTTGGCGCGGTTGCTGTAGTAGAAACCGATCAACAGGTACGAGCACAGGCCCACGCCTTCCCAACCGAAGTAGATGAACAGCAGGTTGTCGCCCAGGATCAGGAACAGCATGCTGGCAATGAACAGGTTGGTGTACGCGAAGAAGCGCGAGTAGCCGTCTTCACCGCGCATGTACCACGAGGCGAACAGGTGGATCAGGAAACCCACGCCGACCACCACGCCCAGCATGGTGATGGACAGGCCATCGACATACAGCGCGAAGTTGGGGTCGAAGCCGTCCACCGACATCCAGCGCCACAGCACCAGCGTCAGGTGGCCGCCTTCCGGCGGGGCCACGTTGAATTGCCAGATCACGTAGGCGGCGACGATGGCCGACAGGCCGATGGAGCCGACGCCGACCAGGGCGGACAGGTTTTCCGACCACTTGCCGCGGGAAAACGACAGCAGCAGGAAGCCGATCAGGGGGAATACGAAAGTCAGAAAGAGTAGGTTCATCCGCGCATCTCGCTGGCAGCGTCGATATCGAGAGTGTGGAAGCGGCGATACAGCTGCAGCAGGATCGCAAGGCCGATACTGGCTTCGGCAGCGGCAAGGCTGATCACCAGGATGAACATCACCTGGCCGTCCGGCTGCGCCCAGCGGCTACCCGCCACGACGAAGGCCAGAGCGGCAGAGTTCATCATCACTTCCAGGCTCATCAACACGAACAGAATGTTGCGGCGTACCAACAGGCCCGCCAGGCCGAGGCAGAACAGGACGCCGGCAACCGCCAGGCCGTGTTCCAGAGGAATAGCTGAGTTCATGATTACTCCTTCGCCTCGTTGCGGCCGACATGGAACGCCGTCACCGCTGCCGCGAGCAGCAGCATGGAGGCGAGTTCAACCACCAGCAGGTAAGGGCCGAACAGGCTCACGCCCACGGCCTTGGCATCCACGGTGGTGTGGCCGATGCCGGCACCGGTGGACTCTGCGAACAGCACGTACAGCAGTTCGGCCAGCAGCAGGCCGCCCAGCAGGATCGGGCCGAGCCAGATGCCCGGCTTGAGCCAGGCGCGTTCCTGCTGAACCGAGGCCGGGCCCAGGTTCAGCATCATCACCACGAACACGAACAGCACCATGATGGCGCCAGCGTAGGCGATCACTTCCAGGGCACCGGCGAACGGCGCGCCGAGGCTGAAGAAGGTCATGGCCACGGCGATCAGCGAGATGATCAGGTAGAGCAGGGCATGCACCGGGTTGGTGTTGGTGATCACCCGCAGGGTGGACACAACAGCGATGCCGGATGCGAAATAGAAAGCGAATTCCATCTTTCTTCCTTAAGGCAGCAAGCTCTTGACGTTGATCGGCTCGGCTTCGTTCTGTGCAGCGCCTTTCGGCTTGCCAGCGATCGCCATGCCCGCAACGCGGTAGAAGTTATAGTCAGGGTTCTTGCCGGGGCCGGAGATCAACAGATCTTCTTTCTCGTACACCAGATCCTGACGCTTGAACTCGGCCATTTCGAAATCCGGCGTGAGCTGGATCGCGGTGGTCGGGCAGGCTTCTTCACAGAGACCGCAGAAGATGCAACGCGAGAAGTTGATGCGGAAGAAGTCCGGGTACCAGCGACCGTCCTCGGTCTCGGCCTTCTGCAGCGAGATGCAACCGACCGGGCAGGCCACGGCGCACAGGTTGCAGGCCACGCAGCGCTCTTCGCCGTCGGGGTCGCGCGTCAGGACGATGCGGCCGCGGTAGCGCGGCGGCAGGTAAACCGCTTCTTCCGGATATTGCAGGGTGTCGCGCTTGCGAAAACCGTGGCCAAAGATCATGACCAGGCTGCGCAGCTGGGTACCCGTACCCTTAACGATGTCGCCAATATATTTGAACATGGGTCAAATCCTCACTGGGCCGCCAGAACGACCGCGGCGGTCACCAGCAAATTGATCAGGGTCAGCGGCAGGCAGAACTTCCAGCTGAAATCCATGACCTGGTCATAACGTGGGCGTGGAATCGACGCGCGCAACAGAATGAACAGCATGATGAAGAACGCGGTTTTCAGGACGAACCACATGAACGACAGCTGCGGCAGGATGTTGAACGGGCCGTGCCAGCCGCCGAAGAACAGGGTCACCAGCAGCGCCGAGATCAGGATGATGCCGATGTACTCACCGACGAAGAACATGCCCCATTTCATGCCGGCGTATTCAATGTGGTAACCGTCGGCCAGTTCCTGTTCCGCTTCCGGCTGGTCGAAGGGGTGACGGTGAGTCACGGCCACGCCTGCGATGAAGAAGGTACAGAAGCCGAAGAACTGCGGAATGATGAACCACAGGTGGTCGGCCTGGTACTGGACGATGTCGCCCATGTTGAACGAACCGACCTGCACGATGATGCCCATCAGCGACAGGCCCAGGAACACTTCGTACGACACGGTCTGCGCCGAAGCCCGCAGGCTGCCGAGCAGGGCGTACTTGTTGTTCGACGACCAACCGGCGAACAGTACGGCGTACACCGAAAGGCCCGCCATGGCGAAGAAGAACAGCAGGCCGATGTTCAGGTCCGCGACCACCCAGGTCTGGGTGACCGGGATGATCGAGAACGAGATCAGCAGGGCGCTCATCGCCACGACCGGTGCCAGGGTGAAGATCATCCGGTCAACGAACGGTGGGTTCCAGTCTTCCTTGAAGAACATCTTCAGCATGTCGGCGGCGATCTGGAACATGCCGAACGGGCCGACGCGGTTAGGACCGTAACGGTCCTGCCACCAGCCCAGCAGACGACGTTCGACGAAGCTGAGCAGCGCGCCGCAGACCACCACGGCGAGCAGCACCACGATGGCCTTGAGCACGGCGATGATCGAAGCGATTACTTCAGGGGTAAACCACGTCATTGTGCTGCCTCCTGCAGACCGTCAACGGTTTTCCCGGCCAGTGCCGGAGGAATGCCGGCCAGACCCGATGGCAGTGCCACCAGACCTGCGCCCAGCTCTTCGTTGATGCGCAGTGGCAGACGCAGGGTCTGGCCAGCCACGTTCACGGCGAGCATGGCACCGTCGTTGACGCCCAGGCGGTCCGCTTCGGACTTGGCCAGCGACACGTAGGCTTCAGGGATGCGCTCTTGAACCGGCGCGGCTTTGGAGGAGTTTTCCTCGCTGCCGAACAGGTGGAAGAACGGCACGACCTGCCAGGTGCCCTGGGCAGGGGAGAAGGCGCGCGGCACGCTGGCGAACCAGCTCAGTTTGTCGCCGCTGCTTTCGATCAGGCGCACGCCCGGGTCGCCTGCACGCAGGTGACCGCCGACTTCGTCCTGGAATTTGTTCCACGCCTGTGGCGAGTTCCAGCCCGGCGACCAGGCGAATGGCACCTGGGAGCGCGGCTCGGCAGAGCCCGAGTAACCTTCCATCGAGAACGCGAACGCCGAGTCCTTGTCCTGCGGAGTACGTGGCTCGTGGACGCTGATGTTGGCGCGCATGGCAGTACGGCCGCTGTAACGCAGCGGTTCGCGGGCCAGTTTCAGGCCCTTGATGCGGAACGAGGCAGATGGCGCGGCACCGACGATACCGGCCAGTTGCGCATTGCTTGCCGCACAGGCTTCGGTGACGTGGTCCAGTTGCGTCCAGTCCACTGGCTGGCTCAGCAGGGTGGCGCGCAGGGCATGCAGCCAGCGCCAGCCTTCGTGCACCAGGATGCTGCTGTCCAGGTAAGTCGGATCGAACACCTGGAAGAAGCGCTGGGCGCGGCCTTCCTGGCTGACCAGGGTACCGTCGCCTT
This sequence comes from Pseudomonas sp. 2, assembly GCF_056627435.1. Taxonomy (NCBI): domain Bacteria; kingdom Pseudomonadati; phylum Pseudomonadota; class Gammaproteobacteria; order Pseudomonadales; family Pseudomonadaceae; genus Pseudomonas; species Pseudomonas sp. 2. The sequence goes on along the minus strand of NZ_JBWXNG010000018.1, from coordinate 101,154 downwards.
CGGCGAAGCTGGCCGCTGGCAGGATCAGATCGGCACGGTCGGTGGTGGCGGTCTTCTGATGGTCGGCGACGATCACCACTTTCGCGGCTTTCAGTGCAGCTTCGACCTTGGCGGCGTCGGTGCGGGTGAACAGATCGTTTTCCAGCACGACGATGGCGTCGGCCTTGCCCGAGATCACTTGATCCAGCGCGGCGTCGACCGAGTCGCCACCGAACAGGGTCATGCCCATGCTGTTGGCTTCCGGCACGATCAGGCTCAGGGAGCCGTTCTTGTCGCGCAGTTTCAGGGCCTTGGCGATGTTGGCAGCGGCTTCGATCAGCGCATTGGAGCCCAGCGAGGCACCGGAGACGACCAGCGGACGCTTGGCTTCGAGCAGCGCTGCGGCGATGCGCTGAGCCAGTTCCAGGGCTTCGCTGTCCAGGCCGGTGACGGCCGGGGCGCTTGGGTCGATGGCGTGAGCGACGGCGAAACCGATGCGGGCCAGATCGTCGGGAGCGGCGTGTACACACTCTTCGGCGATGTCGTCCAGACGGGTTTCAGCCAGGCTGGCGATGAACAGCGGGTTCAGCTCGTGCTGGCCGATGTTCTTCACGGCGGCATCGAGCCATGGCTGGACTTTCATCGCAGCGGCCATGTCTTCGGCCTTGTTCTTCACCGACTGACGCAGGCCCAGGGCCATGCGCGCGGCGGTCTGAGTGACGTCTTCACCGAGGATGAACACGGCGTCGTGCTCTTCGACTTCACGCAGGGTCGGGATCGGCAGCGGGCTGTCTTTCAGGACCTGGGCGATCAGGCGCAGACGCTCCAGCTCACCGGCTTCAATACCGGAGTAGAAGTAGGCGCTGCCCACCAGTTCGCGCAGGGCGAAGTTGCTTTCCAGGCTGGCGCGTGGCGAGCCGATACCGACGATGGTACGGCCGCGCAGCAGGTCGGCGGCCTTGTCCAGGGCGTCGTCCAGGCTCAGCTTGGTGGTGCCCAGCAGTGGCTGGCGCGGACGGTCTTCGCGGTTGACGTAGCCATAGCCGAAACGGCCACGGTCGCACAGGAAGTACTGGTTGACCGAACCGTTGTAGCGGTTTTCGATACGGCGGATTTCGCCATAACGCTCGCCGGGGCTGATGTTGCAGCCGCTGGAGCAGCCGTGGCAGATGCTCGGCGAGAACTGCATGTCCCACTTGCGGTTGTAGCGCTCGGAGTGAGTCTTGTCGGTGAACACACCGGTCGGGCAGACCTCGGTGAGGTTGCCGGAGAACTCGCTTTCCAGGGTTCCGCTTTCGACGCGACCGAAGTACACGTTGTCGTGGGCGCCGTACACGCCAAGGTCGGTGCCGCCGGCGTAGTCTTTATAGAAGCGCACGCAGCGATAGCAGGCGATGCAGCGGTTCATCTCGTGAGCGATGAACGGCCCCAGGTCCTGGTTCTGGTGGGTGCGTTTGGTGAAGCGATACCGGCGCTCGTTGTGGCCGGTCATCACGGTCATGTCCTGCAGGTGGCAGTGGCCGCCTTCCTCGCAGACCGGGCAGTCGTGCGGGTGGTTGGTCATCAGCCATTCGACGACGCTGGCGCGAAACGCCTTGGATTCTTCGTCATCGATGGAAATCCAGGTGTTGTCCGTGGCAGGGGTCATGCAGGACATGACGATACGACCACGGGTGTCGTTCTCGTCGGTGTACTGCTTGACCGCGCACTGGCGACAGGCGCCGACGCTGCCAAGGGCTGGATGCCAGCAGAAATAAGGGATGTCGAGCCCCAGCGACAGACAGGCCTGTAACAGGTTGTCTGCGCCATCGACTTCGAGCGCTTTGCCGTCTACGTGAATAGTAGCCATGGTTCAAAGGTCTTCGTTGGCCCGGTGTCAGCGGGCGTGGCTAATGGAATCTCGGTACTGCCCCGGTTCAAACAGCCGCTGACGTTCGAACATCAGTGGCGCAATCGGGGCAAGGTCGACAGGCCTTTCGGGCTTATCGACCGGTCAGTCTTTTTATGCGCCGACTATCGTTGGCGCTTTGCCTGGAACGAGGCCAGCGGCTGCACGTGCTGCCGGTGCAATGCCTGCCTCGAATTCCGGACGGAAGTATTTGATCGCGCTGCCCAGAGGTTCCACGGCGCCCGGTGCGTGGGCGCAGAAGGTCTTGCCTGGGCCGAGGAAGTTGACCAACCCCAGCAGCGTCTCGATGTCGCCCGGTTGACCCTGGCCTTTCTCGAGGGCACGCAGCATCTTCACGCTCCACGGTAGACCGTCGCGGCAAGGTGTGCAGAAACCGCACGACTCCTGGGCGAAGAACTCTTCCATGTTGCGCAGCAGCGACACCATGTTGACCTTGTCGTCGACCGCCATCGCCAGACCCGTACCCATCCGGGTACCGACCTTGGCCACGCCGCCGGCGTAGAAGGCGCAGTCCAGGTGCTCAGGCAACAGGAAGCCGGTACCGGCGCCGCCTGGCTGCCAGCACTTGAGCTTGAAGCCGTCGCGCATGCCGCCTGCGTAGTCTTCGAACAGCTCGCGGGCAGGCAGGCCGAATGGCAGTTCCCAGATGCCCGGGTTCTTCACCTTGCCGGAGAAGCCCATCAGCTTGGTGCCGTGGTCTTCGCTGCCTTCGCGGGCCAGCGACTTGTACCAGTCGTTGCCGTTGTTGACGATCGCCGGCACGTTGCACAGTGTCTCGACGTTGTTCACGCAGGTCGGCTTGCCCCACACGCCGACGGCGGCAGGGAAGGGCGGCTTGGAGCGCGGGTTGGCACGACGGCCTTCCAGGGAGTTGATCAGTGCGGTTTCTTCACCGCAGATGTAACGCCCGGCGCCGGTGTGCACGAACAGTTCGAAGTCGAAACCGGTGCCCAGGATGTTCTTGCCCAGGAGGCCTGCGGCCTTGGCTTCTTCCACTGCGCGGTTCAGGTGTTTGGCCGCGGTGACGTACTCGCCACGCAGGAAGATGTAGCCGCGGTAGGCCTTCAGTGCGCGGGCACTGATCAGCATGCCTTCCACCAGCAGATGGGGCAGCTGCTCCATCAGCATGCGGTCCTTCCAGGTGTTGGGCTCCATCTCGTCCGCGTTGCACAGCAGGTAGCGGATGTTCAGGGATTCGTCTTTGGGCATCAGGCCCCACTTCACGCCAGTGGGGAAGCCTGCGCCGCCGCGACCCTTGAGGCCGGAGTCCTTGACCGACTGGACGATCTCGTCCGGCGTCTGTTGGGTCAGGGCCTTGCGCGCGGCTGCGTAGCCGTCTTTGGCCTGGTACTCGTCCAGCCACACCGGCTCGCCGTCGTCACGCAGGCGCCAAGTCAGCGGGTGGGTTTCCGGAGTGCGGGTGATCAGGTTGGCCGGGCCGAAGGAGGTGATCTTCATACGTAGTTCTCCAGCAGCTGGGCGACGCCCGCAGGCTGCAGATTGCCGAAGGTGTCGTCGTCGATCATCACCGCCGGCGCCTTGTCGCAGTTGCCCAGGCAGCAGGCCGGCAGCAGGGTGAAGCGCCCGTCAGCGGTGGTCTGGCCCAGGCCGATGCCCAGCTTGCTCTGGATCTCGCCGACGATGTCTTCGTGGCCGGCGATGAAGCAGACCATGCTGTTGCACACGCGGATGATGTGACGGCCCACCGGCTGGCGGAAGATCTGGCTGTAGAACGTGGCTACGCCTTCGACGTCGCTGGCCGGGATGCCCAGCACTTCGCCGATGGCATAGATGGCGCCGTCCGGCACCCAGCCGCGTTCCTTCTGGACGATCTTCAAGGCTTCGATGGACGCCGCGCGCGGGTCCTCGTAGTGATGCATTTCGTGCTCGATGGCCGAGCGCTCGGTTTCGCTCAGGGCGAAACGGTCTGTCTGGATGAGCGTGCTGTTCATGCTTAACGGTCCACGTCGGCCATAACGAAGTCGATACTACCCAGGTACGCGATCAAGTCCGCGACCATGCTGCCTTTGATCACCGATGGGATCTGCTGCAGGTGCGGGTAGCTTGGGGTGCGAATCCGGGTACGGTAGCTCATGGTGCCGCCGTCGCTCGTCAGGTAATAACTGTTGATGCCCTTGGTCGCTTCGATCATCTGGAAGGATTCGTTGGCCGGCATGACCGGGCCCCACGAAACTTGCAGGAAGTGCGTGATCAAGGTTTCGATGTGCTGCAGGGTGCGCTCTTTCGGTGGCGGCGTGGTCAGCGGGTGATCCGCCTTGTACGGGCCTTCCGGCATGTTGCGCAGGCACTGGTCGATGATGCGGATGCTCTGGCGCATCTCTTCGACGCGGACCATGCAGCGGTCATAGGCATCGCCGTTGTGGCCCAGCGGCACTTCGAATTCGAAGTTCTCGTAGCCCGAGTACGGACGCGCCTTGCGCAGGTCGAAGTCGCAACCGGTGGAACGCAGGCCGGCACCGGTGACGCCCCATTCCAGGGCCTCTTTGGTGTTGTAGGCGGCAACGCCGATGGTACGACCTTTCAGGATGCTGTTTTTCAGCGCCGCAGTGGTGTACTCGTCCAGGCGCTTTGGCAGCCATTCGACGAAGTCCTTGACCAGCTTGTCCCAGCCGCGTGGCAGGTCGTGGGCGACGCCGCCGATGCGGTACCAGGCCGGGTGCAGGCGGAAACCGGTGATGGCTTCGATCACGGTGTAGGCGCGCTGACGGTCGGTGAAGGTGAAGAACACCGGAGTCATGGCGCCCACGTCCTGGATGTAGGTGCCCAGGAACAGCAGGTGGCTGGTGATGCGGAAGAACTCGGCCATCATGATGCGGATGACATCGACCTTCTCCGGCACCTTGATGCCGGCCAGTTTCTCGACCGAAAGCACGTACGGCAGGTTGTTCATCACACCGCCCAGATAGTCGATCCGGTCGGTGTACGGGATGAAGCTGTGCCAGGACTGACGCTCGGCCATCTTCTCGGCACCACGGTGGTGGTAGCCGATGTCCGGCACGCAGTCGACGATCTCTTCACCGTCCAGTTGCAGCACGATACGGAACGCACCGTGGGCGGACGGGTGGTTCGGACCCAGGTTGAGGAACATGTAGTCCTCGTTGGTGCCCGAACGCTTCATGCCCCAGTCTTCCGGACGGAAGCGCGCGGCTTCTTCTTCCAGTTGCTGCTTGGCCAGCGTCAGGCTGTAGGGGTCGAACTCGGTGGCGCGGGCAGGGTAGTCCTTGCGCAGCGGGTGACCTTCCCAGGTCGGCGGCATCATGATGCGCGACAGGTGCGGGTGGCCCGGGAAGTCGATCCCGAACATGTCCCACACTTCGCGCTCGTACCAGTTGGCGTTCGGCCAGATGCTGGTGACGGTCGGCACGCTGAGGTCGCCCTCGGACAAGGCGACCTTGATCATCACGTCACTATTACGCTCTACCGACAGCAGGTGGTAGAACACGGTGAAGTCGGCGTCCGGCAAGCCACGGCGCTTGGTCCGCAGACGTTCGTCCACGCCGTGCAGGTCGTACAGCATCGAGTACGGCTTGGGCACGTTGCGCAGGAAGGTCAGGATTTCGAACAGCCGGGCGCGCGCAACCCACAGCACTGGCATGCCAGTGACTGTGGATTGGGCGGTGAATGCGTCTGCGCCAAAACGGTTGTGCAGTTCAACGACGACGTCTTGGTCGTCAGCCTTGTAAGGCGGGATGTACAGAGCGGTGTCTGCAGTCATAGGTCTCGATCGCTATCGGTCAACGTACAGAATGAACCCAGGTTCAGGCTTCTTTTTGTAAAAGAAAGCGGGGTCAGACTTCGTCGGGGCTGCGCAGGTTTGTCACCGCAATACGCTGTTCGCGGCGCTGTTCCTTTTGTGACGGCATCTCGGCGCGATACACGCCTTGATCGCCGACGACCCAGGACAGGGGACGACGCTCCTGACCAATGGATTCCTGCAGCAGCATCAAGCCTTGCAGGAAAGCCTCTGGACGGGGCGGGCAGCCGGGCACATAGACATCCACAGGCAGGAACTTGTCCACGCCCTGAACGACAGAGTAGATGTCATACATGCCACCGGAGTTGGCGCACGAACCCATGGAGATGACCCATTTAGGCTCGAGCATTTGCTCGTAGAGGCGCTGGATGATCGGTGCCATTTTCACGAAGCATGTACCGGCAATGACCATGAAGTCCGCCTGACGCGGTGATGCCCGGATGACTTCGGCGCCGAAGCGTGCGATGTCGTGGGGCGCCGTGAAGGCGGTGGTCATTTCCACGTAGCAGCAGGACAGACCGAAGTTATACGGCCAAAGGGAGTTCTTGCGACCCCAGTTGACGGCATTACTCAGTACGTCCGAGAGCTTGCCCATGAAGATGTTTTTGTGGACTTGATCCTCTAACGGATCGGCGACGGTCTCCCGCTCGCCGATGGGGTACTGCTCGTTAGGAGCATCAGGGTCGATCCTGGTGAGATTGTATTGCATTGCCAAAGCCTCATTGTTTTAGCTTCGCCTGCCGGTTACGACGTCCAACGGGAGCCCAATCGAGCGCCCCTACACGCCATAGGTAGACAAGACCTGCCAACAGAATTGCTATGAAAACGAGAGCTTCGGCGAAGCCGGTCCAGCCGCTTTCGCGGACGGACACAGACCAAGCGTACAGAAAGAGGGCTTCAATATCGAAAATCACGAACAGCATCGCGACCAGATAGAATTTTGCGGAGAGCCGCAGGCGAGCGCCGCCTGTAGGCAGCATGCCGGATTCGAACGGTTCGTTCTTGCTGCGGCCCCAGGCTTTGGAACCGAGCAGGCTGGACAGGCCGAGCATGAAGGCGCACAGGCCAATGACGCCCAAAAGGAAAATGGCGAAGCCCCAGTTGTGGGCAATCAGACCTGTCGATTCGGGCATGCTGGCAGTCCTTAACAGAGATCAAGGGTCTCTGAGCTTGAAAAGAAAGAGAAGCAGAAGCAGTGACGAAATGTCGCAGTGCAATCAATTTCTGGGATTTTATGTGCAAAAGAAGGGCAAGTAAATTTTCTACATCAAATTTATTCAGGGGATTAATGAGCCAGATCACGGTTTTGGTGCGCGGGCCCGCGTAACACGGGGATTACCGCCGGTTTGGTTAATTATGTTTCCTTCTGCGGGTAACGAAAGTTTGCGAGTGAAATGATAATTAATATCATTTGAAACTTCGTTTTCGGCATGTCGCGCCTGAGTGACAAGTTTGGCTAATTCCGACTGCAAAAGAAGGATTTATTGCCAGGCGACACTTATTAACTTTGAGGCGACGATGAGGCGAGTCTATCGGTAATACTTGACTCGTTTTGTAGGGTATTTGTCCTGCGCTAAAACAAAAGCCGCCCGTAGGCGGCTTCTGCGTGGTGCGTGTCACTCAGTGGAACTGTTCTTCTTCGGTCGAGCCGGTCAGGGCGGTCACCGAGGACTGGCCACCCTGGATCACGGTGGTCATGTCGTCGAAGTAGCCGGTGCCCACTTCCTGCTGGTGCGCCACGAAGGTATAGCCCTTGGCAGCGTCGGCGAACTCCTGCTCCTGCAGCTTCACGTAGGCGGTCATGTCATTGCGAGCGTAGTCGTGCGCCAGGTTGAACATGCTGTGCCACATGTTGTGGATGCCCGCCAGGGTGATGAACTGGTGCTTGTAGCCCATTGCCGACAGCTCGCGCTGGAATTTGGCGATGGTCGCGTCGTCCAGGTTTTTCTTCCAGTTGAAGGAAGGCGAGCAGTTGTACGACAGCAGTTGGTCCGGGTACTCCTTCTTGATCGCTTCGGCGAAGCGACGGGCTTCGTCCAGGTCCGGCTTGGCGGTTTCGCACCAGATCAGGTCGGCGTACGGCGCGTAGGCCAGGCCCCGAGCGATGGCCTGATCCAGGCCGGCGCGCACCTTGTAGAAACCTTCCGGGGTGCGGGTGCCGGTCACGAACGGCGTGTCGTACGGGTCGCAGTCGGAGGTCAGCAGGTCCGCGGCGTTGGCGTCGGTACGGGCCAGAATGATGGTCGGCACGCCGGCCACGTCAGCCGCCAGGCGCGCAGCGACCAGCTTCTGTACCGCTTCCTGGGTCGGTACCAGCACCTTGCCACCCATGTGGCCGCATTTCTTCACTGATGCAAGCTGGTCTTCGAAGTGCACGCCGGCAGCGCCTGCCTCGATCATGCTCTTCATCAGCTCGTAGGCGTTCAGTACGCCACCGAAACCGGCTTCAGCGTCTGCGACGATCGGCGCGAAGTAGTCGATGTAGCCTTCGTCACCCGGGTTCTTGCCGGCTTTCCACTGGATCTGGTCAGCGCGACGGAACGAGTTGTTGATGCGCTTGACCACGGTCGGCACCGAGTCAACCGGGTACAGCGACTGGTCGGGGTACATCGACTCGGCCGAGTTGTTGTCGGCGGCCACTTGCCAGCCGGACAGGTAGATCGCCTGGATGCCGGCCTTGACCTGTTGCACAGCCTGGCCGCCGGTCAGGGCGCCCATGCAGTTGACGAAATCCTTGTCGGGACGGAAGGACGGTTTGGCGCCCTGGGTCACGAGATTCCACAGTTTGTCAGCGCCCATTTTCGCCAGCGTATGTTCAGGCTGGATCGAGCCACGCAGGCGGACGACGTCAGCAGCGGAGTAGGTGCGGGTCACGCCTTTCCAGCGTGGATTCTCGGCCCAGTCTTTCTCGATGGCTGCAATTTGTTGTTCGCGTGTCAGTGCCATGGGGTAAACCTCGTCGCTTGGTCTTGTGAGTCTGTGAGGTGAAGCTCCGTGCTCCGCCAGTGCCTGTCTTTCTTGAGGGCGCACTTAGGGCTGCTCACTGAAATGGAAAGCATGCGTTTCATCAGCCTGGTTATTTTCGCTGTCACGGTAGTGAAGCGATGACGCTGCCTTTTGGGCGAAAATGACGCGAATGTGCTCAATCTTGTTGGGTTCGAGCACGATTCAGAGGCTTTCTCCATCAGCCTCCAATCAGTGGGAGCGAGGCCATCATGCCTCGGCCTTTTTCAGCCGTCAAACACTTTGTAGTGATATTTTTGCGTCACTACATCTTTTGTCTAATACGACTCGTCAGTCAGTTTAAGGCTGCATGGTGCTGGAGACGGAGAGTCAGGCCTGGCACCGGTTGGTCACGGGTTGGGGAGGGATGTAGTGGGGTTTTGCGGCACTACACAAATGGTGATTTGGCGGGCTGAAACAGATCCGTAGCAGCACGGCTTGCCGGCGGGAGCGATCCTGAGGGCGACCCGCCGGCAAGCCGTGCTGCTACGGTGTTGAGGTGGGGAGGTCAGTCGAGGCTGTCGACCTTGACGCGCAGGGTCATGTCGTCGCGGCCCTGGGTGGAATAACGGCGGACGACGCCGTGCTCATCGGCGCGGGACTGGTCGCTGACGCCCGCCAGGGTGATCCACTCGCCCAGGCGGCCGCTGACTTGCGTGTCGGTGCTCTGCACCTTGATCGCATCAGCCTGCTGCTGGCTCATGCGGTCGTTGTTGGTGCTGATGTTCAAATGCACGATGTCGCCGGTCACGCTGGCGGTCACGTAGAAACCGCGAGTGACGTTGCGGTACTGGGTGTTGGTCTGCGCGTAACCGTAGGAGTCGGTCTGCACGTTGGTGATCGGAATGCTCTGGCCGACCTGGATCAGCGCCGGCGTGCCTTCGTTGGCTTGTACCTGCTGCATGCCGCCGTCACGGCTGGCGGTGCCATAGTTGATGATCCGGGTCTGGCCGTCGGCGCTGACGCGGCCATTCTGCGAGCGCACCGTGCCGTTGACCGAGTAACCCGAATCGCTCTGCACACTGTTGTCGCTGGTGTCGACGCTGATCAGCAGGCGCTTGGCGGCCACGTCCAGTTGCGAGAGCAGGTCCTTGATTTCGCTGATCTTGCCGGGCTCAGCGTTGACGATCAGCTTGTTGCCATAGGCCTGGACCGTGCCTTCGTTGCCCAGCACGCCTTTGACGGTGGGCATCAGGTCATCGCTGGTCCGGTAATTCAGGGGGATGACTTCGGTGGCGGCAACGGCTGAAAAGCTGCAGGCCAACAGCACAGAAGCGAGCAGTGTACGTAACGACATCGTGGTGATCTCCGCGAAGGGGGCGCGTCTAAGTGTCAGGGTTGCATAAGGTTACAGCTTGCCAGTTTGTCGGCGCGGGCTCAGCCAAATTGAATCGCAGACAGCAGAACGCCCCGGCGTCCTCGCTTCAGCATAGTCGCTGAGGGGAGGGCGCCGGGGCGTTCACGTGTAACGCTGGCAATGCTTAGCGCGAGTTGCGCACCATGTCCACGTGCGGCAGGCCGGCTTCGAGGAACTCCTCGCTGATCACGGTAAAGCCGAAGCGCTCGTAGAACGGCGTGGCGTACACCTGGGCGCTGAGCTTCTGTTCCTTGAGGTCGCGATTCTCGGCCTCGTCGATCACCGTCTTGAGCAGCGCGTCGCCGACTTTCAGGCCGCGCCAGTCCTTGAGCACCGACAGCCTGCCGATTTCACCGTCCGGCAGCAGTCGGGCGGTGCCGATCGGGTAATCGCCTTCCAGTGCCAGAAAATGCAGCGCGCCTGCGTCTTCTGCGTCCCACTCAAGCTCCGGCGGAACCGATTGCTCGGCAACGAACACGGCTTCGCGGATGCGCCGGATGTCGGCGTTATCTTTCTGCCAGTCGGCTACCCGCACGCGGATCTTATTCATCAGCAAACCCCAGACTTCCCTGTTTGACCAGCTCGCAGAGCAGGTGACGGCTGTCTTCATCGGCCAGCCACTTGCCCAGATTGTCCATGTGCAGCGCGTCTGCAGCGCAGACCAGTTTCAGCAGCTCGCGCATGTTGCCCGGCAGCAGGCGGCTCTGGCCGCTGGCAAACAGCAACAGGTCGTCGTCGACTTCCGACCAGGCCAGGCGCGCGCTGGGGTTGCGGATCAGGATCGCGCCCTGTTCCAGCGCGTCCAGCAGTTCGGCGTCGTCAAGCTCGCTGCCAGCGACCATTTCCGGGTAGCGCGGCTCGGTCATGAACTGGCCGAACCAGGTCAGCAGCAGGCGCTCGTCGCTCATGTGCTCGGCCAACAGGGCCTTGAGGCGGTCCAGAGCGTCGTGCTGGATCTGGTGCGGATCGCTCGGAGGCGTAGCGTCGGCGTCGGTGTAGCGCTCTTCGTCGGAGATGAACTGGCTGAGGAAGTCGGTGAAGTGGGTCAGTACTTCCGAGGCGCTCGGTGCGCGGAAGCCCACCGAGTAGGTCAGGCAGTCGTCCACGGCAACGCCCCAGTGGGCCAGGCGCGGCGGCAGGTAGAGCATGTCGCCCGGTTCCAGGGTCCACTCGTCGGTACCCTGGAAGTCAGCGAGGATGCGCAGGTCGGCGTGCTCGATCAGCGGGCTGTCGCTGTCGCACATCTGGCCGATTTTCCAGTGACGCTTGCCGTGGCCCTGCAGCAGGAACACGTCGTAGTTGTCGAAGTGCGGGCCGACGCTGCCACCCGGGGCTGCGTAGCTGATCATCACGTCGTCGATGCGCCAGCTTGGCAGGAAGCGGAACTGCTCCAGCAGCTCGGCCACTTCCGGCACGAACTGGTCGACGGCCTGCACCAGCAGGGTCCACTCGGTTTCCGGCAGCTTGCTGAACTCGTCTTCTTCGAACGGGCCGCGGCGCATTTCCCACGGGCGCACGCCGTTTTCGAGGATCAGGCGCGACTCGACCTCTTCTTCCAGGGCCAGGCCGGCCAGCTCGTCGGGGTCGATCGGGCTTTCGAAATCCGGAATCGCCTGGCGGATCAGCAGGGGTTTCTTCTGCCAGTAGTCACGCAGGAATTCACGCGCCGTGATGCCGCCCAGGAGTTCAAATGGAATATCAGGATTCATGTGTAACCTATTGAAAAAGCGTGTTTTTCAGACCGGAATAAAAACGCCCGGCTTGGCCGGGCGTTCAGCGCAGAGGCCGGGTGATCAGATGCGCTGGGCTTGTGCTACGGCGTTACCGATGTAGTTGGCCGGAGTCAGCTTCTTGAGCTCGGCTTTGGCTTCGGCAGGCATGTCCAGGCCATCGATGAAGGTCAGCAGCGCTTCAGGGCTGATGCCTTTGCCGCGGGTCAGCTCCTTGAGCTTCTCGTACGGGTTTTCGATGTCGTAGCGGCGCATGACGGTCTGGATCGGCTCGGCCAGTACTTCCCAGCAGGCGTCCAGGTCGGCAGCGATCTTCTGCTCGTTGAGCTCCAGCTTGCCGATGCCTTTCAGGCTGGCTTCGTACGCGATGACGCTGTGAGCGAAGCCCACGCCCAGGTTGCGCAGTACGGTGGAGTCGGTCAGGTCACGCTGCCAGCGGGAGATCGGCAGTTTGCTCGCCAGGTGCTGGAACAGCGCGTTGGCGATACCCAGGTTGCCTTCGGAGTTTTCGAAGTCGATCGGGTTGACCTTGTGCGGCATGGTCGAGGAGCCGATTTCGCCAGCGACGGTCTTCTGCTTGAAGTAACCCAGGGAGATGTAGCCCCAGATGTCACGGTCGAAGTCGATCAGGATGGTGTTGAAGCGCGCGATGGCGTCGAACAGCTCGGCGATGTAGTCGTGCGGCTCGATCTGCGTGGTATACGGGTTGAACGTCAGGCCCAGTTCGTCTTCGATCAGGGCGCGGGCGTTGGCTTCCCAGTCGATGTCCGGGTAGGCCGACAGGTGCGCGTTGTAGTTGCCCACGGCGCCGTTGATCTTGCCCAGCAGCGGCACGGCGGCCACCTGAGCGATCTGGCGCTCCAGACGGTAGACGACGTTGGCCAGTTCCTTGCCCAGGGTGGTCGGGGAGGCTGGCTGGCCGTGGGTACGCGACAGCATCGGCACGGCGGCGAAACGGATCGCCAGCTCGCGGATCGATTCGGCGATCTGACGCATCAGCGGCAGCAGCACGGTGTCACGGCCTTCGCGCAGCATCAGGGCGTGGGACAGGTTGTTGATGTCCTCGCTGGTGCAGGCGAAGTGGATGAATTCGCTGACCTTGGCCAGTTCCGGCAGCTTGGCCGCCTGCTCCTTGAGCAGGTACTCGATCGCCTTGACGTCGTGGTTGGTGGTGCGCTCGATTTCCTTCACACGCTCGGCGTGCTCCAGCGCGAAGTCATCGGCCAGCGCATTGAGGATGGCGTTGGCTTCGGCGGAGAAGGCCGGGACTTCGGAGATTTGCGGGTGGGCCGCCAGACGCTGGAGCCAGCGAACTTCGACCAGGGCGCGGAAACGGATCAGGCCGTATTCGCTGAAAATGGGCCGCAGGGCCTGGGTTTTACCGGCGTAACGGCCGTCTACAGGGGAAACCGCAGTGAGCGAAGAAAGCTGCATGGAGTGCTCTCGGACAGTCGGGCAACAAAATGGGCGCGTATCATACATGAAAAAACGGCGCAGCCGAGGTCGGATGGCCGTGATGAATCGCGCGGCGAAGGTTAAACAGGCTGTTTGCCGTTACCCGGCGATCAGCCATGCATCAAGGGATACAGTTCTTTCAATAACTTGCGACGGCTGATGACCAGTTGCCAGCGGTGACCGCCCACTTGTCGCCAAAGTCGCGCGCAGCGAATTCCGGCCAGCAACAGGGCGCGGATCTTCGACGCGTTGTTCGGTTGCTGCAGGTTGCGCATGTCGCCATGCACCTGGATGCGCTGGCGCAGGGTGCTCAGGGTGTCCTGATACAGCGCGCCGCTGGCGGCGATCACGTTCTCGTGAACGATGCCGAAGTGCTCGACCTGGGATTTGATCTGCGGCAGGCGTCTGCCGATGGTTTCGAGCATGTCATCGCGCTTGGACAGCTGGCGCTCCAGACCCAACATGGCCAGGGCATAACGCAGCGGCTCGCGCTGCAGGGTGCCCGGGTCGCGCTCCAGGGCGCTGGCCAAGGCACGATAGCCCTCGCGCAGGTTCAGGTCGTCGCCGCCGAACACGTCCAGGGTGTCCTTGGGGTCGATGTTCAGCAGGCTGCCGATCAGGCAACCGACCGCCGCTTCCGCGGCCTGGCCGGTCTTGGCAATGCGGTCCACCAGCACTGCGGCCTGAAACACGCCGCCCAGGGCGGTCAGTTGCTCTTGGGTCGGGCTCATCAACGAGCGTCCTTGCTGTGCCAGGGTTCGGCGGTTTCGATGACGCCGCCACCCAGGCAGACTTCACCGTCGTAGAACACCACGGACTGGCCGGGCGTCACGGCGCGTTGCGGCTCGTCGAACACCGCGCGGTAGCCGCTGGCGGTGCGTTCCAGGGTGCAGCTCTGGTCGCCCTGGCGGTAGCGAACCTTGGCAGTCAGCTGGCGCGGGCTGCTCAGGTCGACCGGGTTGACCCAGTAGATTTCCGAAGCGAGCAGGGCGCGGGAGAACAGCCACGGGTGTTCGTTGCCCTGGCCGACGATCAGCTCGTTGTTGGCCAAGTCCTTCTCCAGCACGTACCACGGCTCGTCGCCGGCGTCTTTCAGGCCGCCGATGCCCAGGCCCTGACGCTGGCCGATGGTGTGGTACATCAGGCCTGCGTGACGGCCGATGCTTTCGCCTTCGGTGGTCTTGATCTCACCGGGCTGAGCGGGCAGGTACTGCTTGAGGAAGTCGGTGAAACGCCGCTCGCCAATGAAGCAGATGCCAGTGGAATCTTTCTTCTTGGCGGTTGCCAGCTGGTATTTCTCGGCAATCGCGCGCACTTCGGGCTTCTCCAGCTCGCCGACCGGGAACAGTGTCTTGGCGATCTGCTCGCCGGCAACGGCGTGCAGGAAGTAGCTCTGGTCCTTGTTCGGGTCCAGGCCCTTGAGCAGCTCGGTGCGGCCGTCGATGTCGCGGCGGCGCACGTAGTGGCCGGTGGCGATCAGGTCTGCGCCCAGCATGAAGGCGTAGTCCAGGAAGGCCTTGAACTTGATTTCGCGGTTGCACAGGATGTCCGGGTTTGGCGTGCGCCCGGCCTTGTATTCCTCGAGGAAGTGCTCGAAGACGTTATCCCAGTACTCGGCGGCAAAGTTCACGGTGTGCAGCTTGATACCGATCCGGTCGCACACGGCCTGGGCGTCCGCGAGGTCGTCCATGGCGGTGCAGTATTCCGTTCCGTCGTCTTCTTCCCAGTTCTTCATGAACAGGCCTTCCACCTGATACCCCTGCTCCATGAGCAGGAGGGCGGAGACCGAAGAATCCACGCCGCCGGACATGCCGACGATCACGCGTTTCTTTTCTGGATTGGAAAAGGCTGAATCAGACATAGGGTTTCGATGGGTAGTCTGGAAAAGGACGCGATTCTATCAGGGAGTCGCCGCCAAGGCTAAAAGCTATTCAGTTGCGTACCACGTCTAGGCTGTACAGCGGGCCTTTGAGGTAATCGTCCAGGCACTCCAGCACCAGGTGGCTGCGCCAGCGCTCCGGCTGGTTGGCCAGTTCGTCCCGGGTCAGCCATGGAGCGCCGACAATCCCGGTGTCCAGCGTCCGCTCGGGGTGATGTTTGAGGGCCTTGGCCGAGAAGCACACGCGCTGATAGGTCACGCCGTTGCTGGGTGCAGTGTAGAGGTAGATGCCGACCACGCCGGTCAACTCGACGTCCCAGCCGGTTTCTTCCAGGGTTTCGCGGATGGCGGCTTCGCGCAGGGTTTCGTCGGGGTCCAGGTGGCCGGCGGGCTGGTTGAGCACCAGTTTGCCGAGTTTCTGTTCTTCGACGAACAGGAAGCGGCCGTTGTCTTCGACGATGGTGGCGACGGTGATGTGGGGGTGCCAGGTCATGAATATTCCGCTCGTGCGGCAGGTGTAAACCACTGTGGGAGCGAGCTTGCTCGCGAAAGCGGTTCACCTGTCGGCAGTGACGTTGAAGCTTGAGACCCTTTCGCGAGCAAGCTCGCTCCCACAGGTCATGTGTCCAAATCGCAGTGGTGCGCAGAAAACACAAACCCCGGCGTAAGAGCCGGGGTTTGTGCTTGAGCGACGTTGCTTGAGCCTTACTTCAGCGAATCGATCGCGTCGTTCAGGGTCTGGCTCGGACGCATGGCTTTGCTGGCCAGTTCAGGCGTGGCGAAGTAGTAGCCGCCGATGTCCAGAGGTTTGCCCTGTACGCCGTTCAGCTCGGCGACGATGGCCGCCTCGTTGTCGGTCAGGGTCTTGGCCAGTGGTGCGAACTTGGCGGCCAGGGCTGCGTCTTCAGTCTGCGCCGCCAGAGCCTGAGCCCAGTAGGTGGCCAGGTAGAAGTGGCTGCCGCGGTTGTCGATACCGCCCACCTTGCGCGATGGCGACTTGTTGTTGTCCAGGAACTGGCCGGTGGCCTTGTCCAGGGCAGTGGCAAGTACCAGAGCTTTCGGGTTGTGGTAGACGTTGCCCAGGTGCTCCAGGGAAGCGGCCAGTGCCAGGAATTCGCCCAGCGAGTCCCAGCGCAGGAAGTTCTCTTCGTTGAGCTGTTGCACGTGCTTCGGAGCCGAACCGCCTGCGCCGGTTTCGAACAGACCGCCGCCATTCATCAGCGGAACGATCGACAGCATCTTGGCGCTGGTGCCCAGTTCCATGATCGGGAACAGGTCGGTCAGGTAGTCACGCAGTACGTTGCCAGTGACCGAGATGGTGTCCTTGCCGGCGCGGATGCGCTCCAGGGAAACCTTCATCGCTTCGACAGGCGACTTGATGGTGATGTCCAGGCCGGTGGTGTCGTGATCCTTCAGGTACTTCTCGACCTTCTTGATCATCACCGCGTCGTGGGCGCGTTTCGGGTCCAGCCAGAAGATGGCAGGGGTGTTCGACAGGCGCGAACGGTTGACGGCCAGCTTGACCCAGTCCTGGATCGGCGCGTCCTTGGTCTGGCACATGCGCCAGATGTCGCCGACTTCAACAGTCTGCTCCATCAGCACCTGGCCTTTGTCGTCGGTGACGCGAACCACGCCGTCAGCTTCGATCTGGAAGGTCTTGTTGTGCGAGCCGTACTCTTCGGCTTTCTGCGCCATCAGGCCAACGTTCGGCACGCTGCCCATGGTGGTCGGATCGAAGGCGCCGTGCTGCTTGCAGTCTTCGATGACGGCCTGGTAGATGGTGGCGTAGCAACGATCCGGGATCAGTGCCTTGGCATCCTGCAGGACGCCGTCGTTGTTCCACATCTTGCCCGAGTCACGGATCATCGCTGGCATCGAGGCGTCGACGATGACGTCGCTCGGCACGTGCAGGTTGGTGATGCCCTTGTCGGAGTTGACCATCGCCAGAGGTGGGCGGGTCGCGTAGACGGCTTTGACGTCCGCTTCGATCTGCGCCTGCTGGTCGGCTGGCAGATCCTTGATGCGGGCGTACAGGTCGCCGATACCGTTGTTCAGGTTGAAGCCGATTTCCTTCAGGACTTCAGCGTGCTTGCTCAGCGCGTCCTGGTAGTACTCGGCAACGATCTCGCCGAACATGATCGGGTCGGAGACCTTCATCATGGTGGCTTTCAGGTGAACGGAGAACAGCACGCCCAGTTTCTTGGCGTCTTCGATCTCTTTGGCCACGAAAGCACGCAGGGCTTTCTTGCTCATGACCGCGCAGTCGATGACTTCACCGGCCAGCACGGAAGTCTTGTCTTTCAGAACGGTGGTCTTGCCGTCCTTGCCGATCAGCTCGATTTTCACCGCGCCTGCGGCTTCGATCAGCGCGGATTTCTCGCTGCCGTAGAAGTCGCCGTTGTCCATGTGGGCAACGTGGGATTTGGAGTCGGCGGCCCAGGCGCCCATCTTGTGCGGGTGCTTGCGCGCGTAGTTCTTGACCGAGAGCGGTGCACGGCGATCAGAGTTGCCTTCACGCAGCACCGGGTTCACGGCGCTGCCCTTGACCTTGTCGTAAGCGGCGCGAGCGGCTTCGTCCGCTGCGGTCACGACTTCGTCCGGGTAGTTCGGGACGTCGTAGCCCTTGGCTTGCAGCTCCTTGATCGCGGCCTTCAGTTGTGGAACCGAGGCGCTGATGTTCGGCAGCTTGATGATGTTGGCTTCCGGCGTGGTGGCCAGTTCGCCCAGCTCGGCCAGGTCATCGGAAACCTTCTTGGCGCCCAGTTGCTCCGGGAAGCCGGCCAGGATGCGGGCTGCCAGAGAAATGTCGCGGGTTTCGACGGTGATGTCGGCCGAGGAGGTGAATGCTTCGATGATCGGCAAGAGTGAGTAGGTGGCGAGGGCAGGAGCTTCGTCGGTGAAGGTGTAGATGATCTTCGAGCGGTTGGACATTTTTGGGAATACTCTCTTCTTTGCTGAGCGTACACAAAATTTCGAGATGCGCAGGGTAGGCACTTTCGCCCAGATATCAATGAGCCGAAAGTCGAGAATTTCGTCGCGTGATATGGGGTGCATCAGTCGAGCGTCAAGCGGTTGAACCCCGGTAAGAGTCCAGCCTGTGGAGGGCTGAAAGTCTCGTTTCAGATGGCTCGGCCCCCAATGACCCAGTGGTCACCGGCGCGAAGTATATCACCGGTCCCGGCCATTACTACGATAGTAGTGTGAACGCTGTGCGTTGATCGCCCGCCCGATTGCGCTGGCGATTGCCGGCCAGAAAATCGTCAAATAGCTGAAAGCCCCGGACTACGCGCCCTGCGGCAAGCTGTCGCAGGTTGGGAGGGGCGAGTTTTCCATGTGAGTTGCAGGGTCGATTTTCGACTAAAGGAGGAGCGTTCAGGGCGTCGGTTTTCCGGGGCGGGACAATTTAGTGTCTTTGACGGCCGCCATGTGGGCAAAAAAAACCGGTCGATCCTGGGTGGGGATGACCGGCCTTTTCAGGTCGCGCGCGTGAACGGTCCGGCTCAGGCGTGATCTTTGCTGTGTTCGTGCTGCTTGGTTACTGATTGTTCATGCGCTTTGCTGTCTTCTGGCTTGGTGATATTCACGGCGTGCAGGCCTTTGGGACCTTGAATGATCTCAAAATTAACCGGCTGCCCTGCCTTGAGCGTCTTGTACCCTTCCATCTGGATCGCCGAAAAGTGCGTGAACAGATCCTCGGACTTGCCGTCTTCAACGATGAAGCCATACCCCTTGGCGTTGTTAAACCACTTGACCTTACCGCTAGCCATAGTCACATCCCTCTGCAAAGGACTCCGATGGGAGTATCATCACCTCTCATCCGCCGGACCTAAAAAATTTTGGTTGACTGCGCGGACCCTTTTTACCCAATGTGGGTTCTATTGTTTGTAACACTGTTTAGCCGTTAGTCAAGGTCAAGCGACGGTCCTATCGATAACGTGCATGATCATGACCAATCTATTTAATTTCGCCTCCGACGATCCTTCTTTACCATGCATGCAATCAGCGAGATTCGACTAACATTCAATCAGGATGACCCGCACTCCCACGAGGATGGCGCGGAGGGCATCGCGGTACAGGAGGCCAAGCCGACGCTGCAGGTGCCACCGATGTACAAGGTGGTTTTGTTCAACGATGACTACACCCCGATGGATTTCGTTGTCGAAGTGCTGGAGGTGTTTTTCAACCTGAATCGTGAGCTGGCGACCAAGGTCATGCTGGCCGTCCATACAGAGGGACGGGCAGTGTGTGGATTGTTTACCCGCGACATCGCCGAGACCAAGGCCATGCAGGTCAACCAATACGCCAGGGAAAGCCAGCATCCGCTACTCTGTGAGATCGAGAAGGACGGTTAACGCCGGACACTTGGGTAAGAGGTGAAGCTATGTTAAACCGTGAGCTCGAAGTCACCCTCAATTTGGCTTTCAAGGAGGCTCGCTCCAAACGTCATGAATTCATGACCGTGGAGCACCTGCTGCTGGCTCTATTGGACAATGAGGCCGCCGCCACTGTTCTGCGTGCCTGCGGCGCAAACCTCGACAAACTCAAACACGACCTTCAGGAGTTCATCGACTCCACCACGCCACTGATCCCTGTCCACGACGAAGATCGCGAGACCCAGCCAACCCTGGGCTTCCAGCGTGTGCTGCAGCGTGCCGTGTTCCATGTGCAGAGTTCCGGTAAGCGTGAAGTCACTGGCGCCAACGTGCTGGTGGCGATTTTCAGTGAGCAGGAAAGCCAGGCGGTGTTTCTGCTGAAACAGCAGAGCGTGGCCCGCATCGATGTCGTCAACTATATCGCCCACGGCATCTCCAAGGTGCCAGGGCATGGCGAACACTCTGAAGGTGAGCAAGATATGCAGGATGACGAGGGCGGCGAGTCTTCTTCTTCAGGCAATCCGCTGGATGCCTATGCCAGCAACCTGAACGAACTGGCCCGTCAGGGCCGCATCGATCCTCTGGTGGGCCGTGAGCTGGAAGTCGAGCGCGTCGCTCAGATCCTCGCGCGTCGCCGCAAGAACAACCCGCTGCTGGTCGGTGAGGCCGGTGTGGGTAAAACCGCCATCGCCGAAGGCCTGGCCAAGCGCATCGTCGACAACCAGGTGCCGGACCTGCTGGCCAACAGCGTCGTCTATTCGCTGGATCTCGGTGCTCTGCTGGCCGGTACCAAGTACCGCGGCGATTTCGAGAAGCGCTTCAAGGCGTTGCTCGGCGAGCTGAAAAAACGTCCGCACGCGATCCTGTTCATCGACGAAATCCACACCATCATCGGCGCCGGTGCGGCGTCCGGCGGTGTCATGGACGCGTCCAACCTGCTCAAGCCGCTGCTGTCCTCGGGTGATATCCGTTGCATCGGTTCGACCACGTTCCAGGAATTCCGTGGCATCTTCGAGAAAGACCGCGCCCTGGCCCGTCGCTTCCAGAAAGTCGACGTGTCCGAGCCTTCGGTGGAAGACACCATCGGCATCCTGCGTGGCCTGAAAGGTCGTTTCGAGCAGCACCACAACATCGAATACAGCGACGAGGCCCTGCGTGCAGCGGCCGAGCTGGCTTCGCGCTACATCAATGACCGTCACATGCCGGACAAGGCCATCGACGTGATCGACGAGGCAGGCGCCTTCCAGCGTTTGCAGCCGGCGGATCTGCGCGTCAAGCGTATCGATGTGCCGCAAGTCGAAGACATCGTCGCCAAAATCGCGCGGATTCCGCCAAAACACGTCAACAGCTCCGACAAGGAACTGCTGCGCAACCTGGAGCGCGACCTCAAGCTCACGGTGTTCGGTCAGGATGCGGCGATCGATTCGCTGTCCACCGCCATCAAGCTGTCTCGTGCGGGGCTGAAGTCGCCTGACAAGCCTGTCGGTTCGTTCCTGTTCGCCGGCCCTACCGGTGTCGGTAAAACCGAGGCGGCGCGTCAGCTGGCCAAGGCGCTGGGCATTGAACTGGTGCGTTTCGACATGTCCGAGTACATGGAGCGCCACACCGTTTCGCGTCTGATCGGTGCGCCTCCGGGTTATGTCGGTTTCGATCAGGGCGGTCTGTTGACCGAAGCCATCACCAAGCAGCCGCACTGTGTGCTGTTGCTCGATGAGATCGAAAAGGCCCATCCGGAAGTCTTTAACCTGCTGCTGCAGGTGATGGACCATGGCACCCTGACCGACAACAACGGGCGCAAGGCGGACTTCCGCAATGTGATCATCATCATGACCACCAACGCCGGTGCCGAAACCGCAGCCCGTGCTTCGATCGGTTTCACCCATCAGGACCACTCGTCCGATGCGATGGAAGTGATCAAGAAGAGCTTCACGCCGGAATTCCGCAACCGTCTGGACACCATCATTCAGTTTGGTCGCCTCAGCCATGAGGTCATCAAGAGTGTGGTGGACAAGTTCCTCACCGAGCTTCAGGCGCAGTTGGAAGACAAGCGCGTATTGCTCGAGGTCTCGGATGCGGCGAGGAGTTACCTGGCCGAAGGGGGTTACGACGCAGCGATGGGCGCACGTCCGATGGCCCGTCTGATCCAGGACAAGATCAAGCGTCCGCTGGCCGAGGAAATTCTCTTCGGCGAGTTGTCCGAGCATGGCGGTGTGGTGCACATCGACTTCAAGGATGGCGAGATTACGTTCGAGTACGAGACTACGGCGGAAATGGCCTGACGTTTCAATGCGATACCACAGGAAGGCGCCGATTGGCGCCTTTTTGTTTTCTTGAAGGTCCTTGCTTCTGTAGCACTCTGGCTTGCCGGTGGTGTGCGGTGGATCAAGATCAAGATCAAGGTCAAGGTCAAGAGCGCTCTTCCTAACGTCAAACCTGTTTCGACTTCGTCGAGTTACTTGGAAAAGCCCCCCCAAGTAACCAAGGGGTCTTGCTCCTGGCTGGGCCCCTCCTTCGTCGGGGTACCCTCACTCCGGTCCCGCTCCGTGGGCCCGGCGCGAATGGGCCATCCATGGCCCCGCGCCTCGCGCGGCATCCTGCCGCTTGGCCCACTGCGCGAGACCTCCGTTCGGCCTGCACCCAAGTCGCGTTTTGTGTCGTCTGGCAGATCTGCGCTCGAAGATCAAAATCAAACGCGGATGAACACCGGCCCGTAGCAGCACGGCTTGCCGGCGGGAGCGATCTTGAGGGCGACCCGCGAGCAAGCTCGGCTGCTACGGGACTGAGTTCACCGCGCGCTTTTGATTTGGCTTTTGATCTTCATGCGCGCTAGCCCAGACACTACAAATCGCGACTTGGGTGCAGGCTGAATGGAGGTCTCGTGGAGTGGGCCAAGCGGCAGGATGCCGCGCGAGGCGCGGGGCCATGGATGGCCCATTCGCGCCGGGCCCACGGAGCGAGACCGGAATGAAGGAAGTCTGACGAAGTCAGACCCAAACCAGGAGCAGAAGGACTTGGTTACTTGGTCCCTTCAAGTAACTCGACGAAGTCGAAACAGATCTGACGTTAGGAAGAGCGCTTTTGACTTTGATCTTCAAGCCGGACGAGCAAAAACGCCCGGCATATGCCGGGCGTTTTCATCGTAGCCTGTTAACGAGCGCGGTAGGTGATGCGCCCTTTGCTCAGGTCGTACGGCGTCAGTTCAACGCGGACCTTGTCGCCGGTCAGAATACGGATGTAGTTCTTGCGCATCTTGCCGGAGATGTGCGCGGTAACGACGTGCCCATTTTCCAACTCCACACGGAACATGGTGTTGGGCAGGGTGTCGACGACAGTGCCTTCCATTTCGAAGCTGTCTTCTTTCGACATGCAGTAAAGCCCTCGGTATCCAATGAATGGCCCGGTGCAAACGGCAGCCGAGCAAAAGCGGGCTGCATTGTGCCCGAAAAGTGGCCTGCACGCCAAGGGATTCAGTAAAGAGTGACCCATCTTTGATTGGTCAGCAGCTCGATGGGCCGATATTGGGTCTTGTAGTTCATCTTTTTGCAGTTCTTGATCCAGTACCCCAGGTACACCGCGTGCAGTTGCAGCCGCGCGGCTTCGGCGATCTGCCAGAGGATCGCATAGCGCCCCAGACTGCGGCGTTCTTCGGATGGCTCGTAAAAGGTGTAGACCGCCGAAAGGCCGTTGGGCAGCAGGTCGGTGACCGCCACGGCCAGCAGCCGACCCTCGACGCGGAACTCGTAAAAGCGCGAAAAGGGCAGGTCGCGTACTAAAAAAGTGGAGAACTGATCACGACTGGGCGGGAACATGTCGCCATCGGCGTGGCGCTGTTCGATGTAGCGTTGATAGAGATCGAAATATTCTTCGCTGAAGTGCGGCTTGGTGCTGGTGACTTCGATGTCGGCGTTGCGTTTGAAGATGCGCTTTTGCTGACGATCAGGCGTGAAGAGGCCTACCGGAATGCGCGCGGGCACGCACGCGCTGCAATTCTGGCAGTGCGGGCGGTAAAGATGGTCGCCACTGCGACGAAACCCCATGTCCGAAAGGTCGGCGTAGACCTGCACATCCATTGGCTGGCTGGGATCGAGGAACAGCGTGGTGGCTTGCTCTTCGGGCAGGTAGCTGCAGGAGTGGGGTTGAGTGGCATAAAACTTAAGCCGCGCCAGCTCGGTCATGATCAACCCTCGAGAAAAACTTTAGTTAAGAGTGTATGCCAGTGGACTCAAACTCGCCTAGGTAACCAGTCGGCCAAGTTGCCCTGATCCAGGTGATTGCTCAGGTAGTCGGCGAAGACTTGCCGGGGAATCGAGCGGGCGCCGAAGCTGTGAAGGTGCTGAGTCGGCATCTGGCAATCGATCAGCACGAAGCCCCATGCCTTCAAGTGTTCGACCAGCGTGGCGAAGCCGACTTTGGAGGCATTGTCGGCGTGGCTGAACATCGATTCGCCGAAAAACAGCTGGCCCATGGCAAGGCCGTACAAACCGCCCACCAGCTCGCCGTTGTCCCAGACTTCCACGCTGTGCGCATGGCCGCGGGCATGCAGCTCTATATAAGCAGCCTGCATGGAGCCGGTGATCCAGGTGCCCTCGGCGTAGGCGCGGGGCCCGGCGCAGGCGCGGGGCCCGGCGCAGGCGCGGATCACGGCGGCGAAATCCTGATCAAAGGTCACCTGATAGCGTTGCTGGCGCATGAGCTTGGCCAGGCTGCGCGAGACGTGCAGCTCTTCGGGAAACAGCACGGTACGAGGGTCGGGCGACCACCAGAGAATCGGCTGGCCCTGGGAATACCAGGGGAAACAGCCGTGGCGATAGGCGCTGATCAGGCGATCGGCAGACAGGTCGCCACCGCCGGCGAGCAAGCCATTGGGTTCGCGCAGGGCCTTGGCCAGTGGCGGAAACTCGAGGGTGTCGCGTTGTAACCAGGTCAGCATGGCATCCAGACTTTGCGAGAGGGGAGGGGAGTGCTGCGCCGAGCGTGCAACTCCGCGGCGCGAACGCGGTCACAGGCGGTTGAGCGGCCTTGCGTGGCAAAGATGTCACGGCCATTTGCTGTATTGAGCCAGGCATGGCCCTTGGACACGTGTGTGCTGTGGTAAAAACCCGTCATAAGCCTTTGTCAGCAAAGAAAATGCATGCTCAAATCGTTTGTCATCAGCGAAACTTGAAGATCGGCAAGGTCCACGCCAGACTAACGTGGCGTGCGGCGTGCAAATCCGTACAATGCCCGATGTTGTTTAACCTCATTTCAAATCGCCTGTCGAGCGTGGGTTCACATTTGTTTTCGCCTCGCCCACGGCAGGGATCGGTCAGCACTATTTCGTCGAAGCAATGGCGCTTAGTCAACCTCGACGCAGGGTCAACCACGAGATGTTCGCGCGAACGCGCAGGAATTGAAGCGTTTTGAAGAAATCCACCGCAGCACCCAGCCCCGTTCCGCTCTGGCGGCAGCATTTGCACTACCGGCTCAAGGAAGGTGCGCTGATCGCATTCGGCTTCCTGTGCCTGTACCTGATCATGGCCTTGCTGACCTACGATCAGGGCGATCCGGGCTTCAGCCACACCAGCAGCTCGGCGCAGGTGCAGAACGCGGCCGGGCGCGCGGGCGCTTTCTGCGCTGACATCCTGTTCATGGTGCTGGGCTATTTCGCCTATATCTTCCCGCTGCTGCTGGGCATCAAGGCCTATCAGGTGTTCCGTCAGCGCCACGAACCGTGGCAGTGGAGCGGCTGGCTGTTCTCCTGGCGGCTGATCGGCCTGGTGTTTCTGGTGCTGGCCGGCGCTGCGCTGGCGCATATCCACTTTCATTCGGCGTCGGGCCTGCCAGGCTCGGCCGGCGGCGTGCTGGGCGAGGTCCTGGGCGATCTGGCCAAGCGCGCGCTGAACGTGCAGGGCAGCACCTTGCTGTTCATCGCCCTGTTCCTGTTTGGCCTGACGGTGTTCACCGACCTCTCGTGGTTCAAGGTGATGGACACCACCGGCAAGATCACCCTGGACCTGTTCGAGCTGTTCCAGGGCGCGATCAACCGCTGGTGGGCCGAGCGCAACGAGCGCAAGCAGATGGTTGCGCAGTTGCGCGAGGTCGACATGCGCGTCGACGAAGTCGTGGCGCCGGTGGTGCCGGACCGTCGCGAGCAGGTCAAGGCCAAGGAGCGCATCATCGAGCGCGAACAGGCCCTGGCCGAGCACATGACTGCCCGCGAGAAGCACGTTCCGGCAGTGATCGCCCCGGTTGCGACCCGTCCGCCCGAGCCGAGCAAGCGCGTGCAGAAGGAAAAACAGGTGCCGCTGTTCGTCGACAGCGCGGTGGAAGGCACACTGCCACCGATCTCGATTCTCGACCCGGCCGAAAAGAAACAGATGAACTACTCGCCAGAATCCCTGGCGGCCGTAGGGCATCTGCTGGAAATCAAGCTCAAGGAATTCGGCGTCGAAGTCTCAGTGGATTCGATCCATCCAGGCCCGGTCATTACCCGTTACGAAATTCAACCGGCTGCCGGCGTGAAGGTCAGCCGCATCGCCAACCTGGCCAAGGACCTGGCGCGTTCGCTGGCCGTGACCAGCGTGCGGGTGGTCGAGGTGATTCCCGGCAAGACCACGGTGGGTATCGAGATTCCCAACGAAGACCGGCAGATCGTGCGCTTCTCCGAAGTGCTGTCGACCCCCGAGTACGACAACTTCAAGTCGCCGGTCACCCTGGCCCTGGGCCATGACATCGGCGGTAAGCCGATCATCACCGACCTGGCCAAGATGCCCCACCTGCTGGTGGCCGGTACCACCGGTTCCGGTAAGTCGGTGGGTGTGAACGCGATGATCCTGTCGATCCTGTTCAAGTCCGGCCCCGAAGACGCCAAGCTGATCATGATCGACCCGAAAATGCTCGAGCTGTCGATCTACGAAGGCATCCCGCACCTGCTGTGCCCGGTGGTGACCGACATGAAGGACGCCGCCAACGCCCTGCGCTGGTCGGTGGCCGAGATGGAGCGTCGCTACAAGCTGATGGCCAAGATGGGCGTGCGTAACCTGTCGGGCTTCAACCACAAGATCAAGGAAGCCGAAGACGCCGGCACGCCGATTCCGGACCCGCTCTATCACCGCGAAAGCATTCACGACGAAGCGCCGCTGTTGACCAAGCTGCCGACCATCGTCGTGGTGGTCGACGAATTCGCCGACATGATGATGATCGTCGGCAAGAAGGTCGAAGAGTTGATCGCCCGTATCGCCCAGAAGGCCCGTGCGGCGGGTATTCACCTGATCCTGGCGACCCAGCGGCCTTCGGTGGACGTGATCACCGGTCTGATCAAGGCCAACATCCCGACGCGCATGGCGTTTCAGGTGTCGAGCAAGATCGACTCGCGGACCATCATCGACCAGGGCGGCGCCGAACAGCTGCTCGGCCACGGTGACATGCTCTACATGCCGCCGGGCACCAGCCTGCCGATCCGCGTCCACGGCGCGTTCGTTTCCGACGACGAGGTTCATCGCGTGGTCGAGGCCTGGAAACTGCGTGGCACCCCGCAATACAACGACGACATTCTCAATGGCGTCGAAGAAGCCGGCAGTGGCTTCGAAGGAGGCGGCGGTGGTGGCGACGGCGGCGAAGGCAGCGAGACCGACGCGCTGTACGACGAGGCGGTCAACTTCGTGCTGGAAAGCCGTCGCGCGTCGATCTCCGCGGTACAGCGCAAGCTGAAGATCGGCTACAACCGCGCCGCACGCATGATCGAGGCGATGGAAATGGCCGGCGTGGTCACGGCGATGAACACCAACGGCTCGCGTGAAGTGATTGCGCCAGCCCCCATGCGTGACTGACACTGCTGTCGTCGCAAGTGACGCAATGGCGCCCCAAAGGGCGCCATTGCGCGTTAACTGAACTCAAAGAGGACTCTCATGCGCGTTATCCGCATGTTGTTGCTATCTGCACTGGCTGTTTCCGCAATCCCCGCACACGCTGACAGCAAGGACGTGGCGCGCCTGACCCAGTTGCTGGAAAACTCCAAGACCCTGAGCGGCCGCTTCTCCCAGCTGACCCTCGACGGTGGCGGCACGCAGCTGCAGGAAACCTCCGGCGAAATGACCCTGCAGCGCCCGGGCCTGTTCTACTGGCACACCGACGCGCCGCAAGAGCAACTGATGGTGTCCGATGGCAAGAAAGTTTCGCTGTGGGACCCGGACCTGGAGCAGGTCACCATCAAGACCCTTGACCAGCGCCTGACCCAGACTCCAGCCCTGCTGCTGTCCGGTGACGTGTCGAAAATCAGCGAGAGCTTCGACATCACCGCCAAGGAAGCCGGCGGCGTGATCGATTTCGTGCTCAAGCCCAAATCCAAGGACACCTTGTTCGACAACCTGCGCCTGTCGTTTCGCAACGGCATGATCAACGACATGCAACTGATCGACAGCGTGGGCCAGCGCACCAATATCCTGTTCACCGGCGTCAAGGCCAACGAGCCTGTCGCGGCGAGCAAATTCCAGTTCCAGATCCCGAAAGGCGCGGACGTCATTCAGGAATAAGAGGCTGCACCGTCGTATATGGACCTGTTCAGCAGCGAGCCGATTGCCCAGCCACTGGCCGCCCGTTTGCGCGCGACCAACCTGGACGAGTACGTCGGTCAACAGCACCTGCTCGCCCATGGCAAGCCCCTGCGCGAGGCGCTGGAGCAGGGTGCGCTGCATTCGATGATCTTCTGGGGGCCGCCCGGCGTGGGCAAGACCACGCTGGCGCGGTTGCTGGCCAAGGTTTCCGATGCGCACTTCGAGACCGTGTCGGCAGTGCTGGCGGGTGTGAAGGAGATTCGCCAGGCGGTTGAGGTGGCCAAGCAGCAGGCGGGCCAGTACGGCCGCCGGACCATTCTGTTCGTCGATGAGGTGCACCGCTTCAACAAGTCGCAGCAGGATGCGTTTCTGCCGTATGTCGAAGACGGCACGCTGATTTTCATCGGCGCCACCACCGAGAACCCCTCGTTTGAACTGAACAACGCCTTGCTGTCCCGGGCCCGGGTCTACGTGCTCAAGAGCCTGGATGAGGCGGCGTTGCGCCAGTTGGTCGACCGCGCGCTGACCGAGGACCGCGGGCTGGGCAAGCGGCACCTGAGCCTGGGGGACGAAGCGTTCCAGACGCTGTTGGCTGCCGCTGACGGCGACGGTCGGCGCATGCTCAACCTGCTGGAGAACGCCGCGGACCTGGCCGACGACGACAGCGAAATCGCGCCCGAGCTGCTGCAAAGCCTGCTCAGCGACAGCCGCCGTCGTTTCGACAAGGGCGGCGAAGCTTTCTACGACCAGATCTCGGCGCTGCACAAGTCCATCCGCGGCTCCAACCCTGACGCTGCGCTGTACTGGTTCGCGCGCATGATCGACGGCGGCTGCGACCCGCTGTACCTGGCCCGCCGCGTGGTGCGCATGGCCAGCGAGGACATCGGCAACGCCGACCCGCGCGCGCTGCCGCTGTGCATGTCGGCCTGGGACGTGCAGGAACGTCTCGGCAGCCCGGAAGGCGAACTGGCAGTGGCCCAGGCCATTGCGTATCTGGCCTGTGCGCCCAAGAGCAATGCGGTGTACATGGGCTTCAAGATGGCGATGCGTGACGCTGCCGAGCACGGCTCGCTGGAAGTGCCGCTGCACCTGCGCAACGCGCCGACCAAGCTGATGAAGCAACTGGGCTATGGCGAAGAATACCGCTACGCCCACGACGAACCCGACGCCTATGCCGCTGGCGAAGACTATTTCCCGGAAGCGCTCGAACCGCGCCAGTATTACCAGCCGGTGCCTCGCGGCCTGGAGCTGAAGATCGGCGAAAAACTCAAGCATCTGGCCGCACTCGACCGCGCCAGCCCTCGTCAGCGGAGAAAAGAGTGATTCAGTTGATTCTTGCCGTGTCGGTTGGCGGCGTGGCTGGTACATTATTGCGCTTTGCCACTGCCAACCTGGTGTCCGCGAACTGGCCACGGCATTTCTACACGGCAACGTTGGCGGTCAACCTGGTGGGATGCCTGCTGATCGGCGTGTTGTACGGGCTGTTTCTGATTCGCCCGGACGTGCCGGTCGAGTTGCGCGCCGGCCTGATCGTCGGCTTTCTCGGCGGCCTGACGACGTTTTCGTCGTTTTCGCTGGACACGATTCGTCTGCTGGAAAGCGGGCAGGCGCCACTGGCCATCGGCTACGCGTTGATCAGCGTACTGGGCGGGCTGCTGGCGACCTGGGCAGGCCTTTCGCTGACCCGGCTTTGATCGCGCTGAACTCAAGAAAGCGCTGAATTTTACAAACCCTGATTCAATCACGAGGCACTGAAATGCTCGACTCCAAACTGTTACGTACCCAGCTTCAGGACGTAGCGGATCGCCTGGCTTCCCGTGGCTTCACACTGGACGTGGCCCGCATCGAAGCGCTGGAAAACCAGCGCAAGACTGTGCAGACCCGCACTGAGCAGCTTCAGGCCGAGCGTAATGCCCGTTCCAAATCCATCGGCCAGGCCAAGCAGCGCGGCGAAGACATCGCGCCGCTGATGGCTGACATCGACCGCATGGCCGAAGAGCTGACCAGCGGCAAGAAAGAGCTGGACGCCATTCAGTCCGAACTCGACGCCATGCTGCTGAGCATGCCGAACCTGCCGCACGAATCGGTGCCGGTCGGTGCCGACGAAGAAGAAAACGTCGAAGTGCGCAAATGGGGCACCCCGGCTTCGTTCGACTTCGAGGTCAAGGACCACGTCGCCCTGGGCGAGAAGTTCGGCTGGCTGGACTTCGAAACCGCCGCCAAGCTGTCCGGCGCCCGTTTCGCGCTGCTGCGCGGCCCGATCGCCCGCCTGCACCGCGCCCTGGCGCAGTTCATGATCACCACGCACATCAACGAGCACGGCTACGAAGAGGCTTACACCCCTTATCTGGTTCAGGCGCCTGCGCTGCAGGGCACTGGCCAGTTGCCAAAGTTCGAAGAGGACCTGTTCAAGATCGCTCGCGAAGGCGAAGCCGACCTGTACTTGATCCCGACCGCCGAAGTGTCGCTGACCAACATCGTTTCCGGCGAAATCGTCGATGCCAAGCAACTGCCGCTGAAATTTGTCGCCCACACGCCGTGCTTCCGCAGTGAAGCGGGCGCATCGGGTCGCGACACCCGCGGCATGATCCGTCAGCACCAGTTTGACAAGGTCGAGATGGTGCAAATCGTCGAACCGGAAAAATCCATGGAGGCCCTGGAAAGCCTGACCAGCAACGCCGAGCGCATCCTGCAACTGCTGGAGCTGCCGTATCGCGTACTGGCGCTGTGCACCGGCGACATGGGTTTCAGTGCGGTGAAAACCTACGACCTGGAAGTGTGGATTCCCAGCCAGGACAAATACCGCGAGATCTCCTCGTGCTCCAACTGTGGCGACTTCCAGGCCCGCCGCATGCAGGCCCGCTGGCGCAACCCGGAAACCGGCAAGCCCGAGCTGGTGCACACCCTGAACGGTTCCGGCCTGGCCGTGGGCCGTACCCTGGTCGCAGTGCTGGAGAACTACCAGCAGGCCGACGGTTCGATCCGTGTGCCTGAGGTGCTCAAGCCGTGGATGGGTGGCATCGAGGTCATCGGCTAAATGGAATTTCTGCCACTGTTCCATAACCTGCGCGGTGCCCGGGTACTGGTGGTGGGCGGCGGCGAGATTGCCCTGCGCAAGTCTCGCCTGCTGGCCGACGCCGGCGCGGTCCTGCGGGTGGTTGCACCCGAGATCGGAACGGAGCTGCGCGAGCTGATCGACAGCAGTGGTGGCGAACAGATTCTGCGCGGCTACGGCGTGGCGGATCTGGACGGTTGTGTGCTGATCATCGCCGCGACCGACGATGAGCCGCTCAACGCCCAGGTGTCCGCTGACGCTCGCCAGCGCGGGGTGCCGGTCAACGTGGTGGATGCGCCGGCCCTGTGCAGCGTGATCTTTCCCGCCATTGTCGACCGCTCGCCGCTGGTGATTGCCGTGTCCAGCGGCGGCGATGCGCCGGTGTTGGCGCGGCTGATCCGGGCCAAGATGGAGAGCTGGATTCCGCCCACTTACGGTCATCTGGCCGGGTTGGCGGCGCGCTTTCGCCATCAGGTGAAAAACCTGTTTCCCAACGTCCAGCAACGCCGGGCGTTCTGGGAAGACGTGTTTCAGGGGCCCATCGCCGATCGGCAACTGGCCGGGCAGGGCGCCGAAGCCGAACGCCTGTTGCAGGCCAAGATCGACGGTGAAGCCCCGGTGGCTACCGGCGAGGTGTACCTGGTGGGTGCAGGACCGGGCGATCCGGATCTGCTGACCTTCAAGGCGTTGCGCCTGATGCAGCAAGCCGATGTGGTGCTCTACGACCGCCTGGTGGCGCCCGCGATTCTCGAGCTGTGCCGTCGCGATGCCGACCGCATCTACGTCGGTAAAAAGCGTGCGGATCACGCCGTGCCCCAGGACCGGATCAACCAGCAACTGGTGGAACTGGCCAAACAGGGCAAGCGCGTGGTGCGGCTCAAGGGTGGCGATCCGTTCATCTTTGGCCGCGGTGGCGAGGAAATCGAAGAGCTGGCGGCCCACGGCATTCCGTTCCAAGTGGTGCCGGGGATCACCGCAGCCAGCGGTTGCGCGGCCTACGGCGGGATTCCGCTGACCCATCGCGACTACGCACAATCCGTGCGTTTCGTGACCGGCCACCTGAAGGACGGCAGCACCGACCTGCCCTGGAAAGACCTGGTCTCGCCCGGGCAGACGCTGGTGTTCTACATGGGCCTGGTGGGTTTGCCGGTCATCTGCGACGAGCTGATCAAGCACGGTCGATCAGCCGACACCCCGGCTGCGCTGATTCAGCAAGGCACCACCGCCAACCAGCGGGTGTTCACTGGCACCTTGGCCAACCTGCCGCAATTGGTGGCGGAGCATGAAGTCCATGCGCCGACGCTGGTGATCGTGGGCGAGGTGGTGACGCTGCGGGACAAGCTGGCGTGGTTCGAAGGGGCGCAAGGCAGCGTTTAGCGGCTGTTGTCCCCCGTAGCAGCACGGCTTGCCGGCGGGGCGGTGTATCAGTCGACATTAATGTGACTGACATATCGCTCCCGCCGGCAAGCCGTGCTGCTACGAAGGCTGCGTCGTTTTCAAGCGTTTTTCATGATCCCGTGCCCGCTCAACCGCTCGCGATCATGCCCACCGGTGAAATCCTGATCTGGCCCTTTGGGCACCACACCCGTCGGGTTGATGGTCGCGTGGCTGGCGTAGTAGTGATGCTTGATGTGCTTGAAATCCACCGTCTCGGCCACGCCCGGCAGCTGATACATCTCGCGCAGCCAGTTGCTCAGGTTCGGGTAGTCGGCGATGCGGCGCAGGTTGCACTTGAAGTGGCCGTGGTACACCGCGTCGAAACGGATCAGCGTGGTGAACAGGCGCACATCGGCTTCGGTCAGGTACTCGCCGGCCAGGTAGCGCTTCTCATCCAGCAGCTTTTCCAGGGTATCGAGCTCGGCGAAGACTTCGTCGAACGCCTCCTCGTACGCGCCCTGTGAGGTGGCGAAACCGGCGCGGTACACGCCGTTGTTCACCGCCGGGTAGATCCGGTCGTTCAGGCGGTTGATTTCCAGGCGCAGCGCCTCGGGGTACAGGTCCAGGGTATTGCCGGTCAGTTCGTCGAACGCCGAGTTGAACATGCGGATGATTTCCGACGACTCGTTGCTGACGATCCGGTTCAGCTTCTTGTCCCACAGCACTGGCACGGTCACGCGGCCGGTGTAGTCGGCGGTGTCGGCCAGGTAGCGCTGATACATGTAGGTGTGGCCGTCGAGCGCATCGCCGGTCGAGCCGGTGTTCTTGTCGAAGGTCCAGCCGTGCTCGCGCATCAGCCAGCTCACCACCGACACCTCGATCAGCTTTTCCAGGCCCTTGAGCTTGCGCACGATCAAGGTGCGATGGGCCCACGGACAGGCCAGGGAAACGTACAGGTGATAACGGCCGGCTTCGGCCTTGAAGCCACCTTCGCCGGAAGGGCCGGGGCGGCCATCGGCGGTCACCCAGTTGCGGCGCTTGGCCTGTTCGCGCTGAAACGCCCCGTCTTTGCTGCTTTCGTACCACTGGTCATGCCAGCGTCCTTCCACCAGAAGGCCCATGTCTGACTCCAAAATTGAGTGCACCGTTGTGCGTTGGAGGTCAGTCTAAAGACAATCGTTCGAAGAAATAGCGCAAAGAGTGGGGTGTAATGATCGATTAAATCGATTTATCCCGATTCGCCCAGTACTGCTCGGCGCGTTCGAAGGCCTCTGCACGGGGCATTCCAAGGCCGCGCAATGCCAGGGCGATGGTGGAAATCAGCGCCAATTGTGGATAACTGTCCTCGGTTTCGCCTTTCCAGATGGCGACCAGTTGCTGCGGATCGAGGGTGGCCGGTTTGACGTGGCGACGCTCCGACAACGCTGGCCATTCCTCGTCCCACGGCTGGCCGCCGGTCGTACCGTAAAGGTGGCTGATGCTGTCCGGATTGATCTCCACCTCGCCGCCGTCGCCCTTGATCACGATGGCGTGATCGCCCAGCAGCGTGCTGGCATCGCGGTGCACCGCCTGATAGCCGGGGTGGAAGATGCTTTGCAGCCCGCATCGTGCGCCCAGCGGGTTGAGAATGCGCGCCAGCGAGTGAATCGGCGAGCGCAGCCCCAGAATGTTGCGCAAATCGATCATGCGCTGCAGTTGCGGCGCCCAGTCACCCAGGGGAATGAACGCCAGATTGTGCGCATTCAACGCTTCACTCACAGCCTGCCAGTTTCGGCACAGCGGGATGCCCAGCAGCTCCAGCAGCTGTTCGCTGTACAGGCGTCCGGCCGTGTGGGCACCGCCGCCGTGCATCAGTACCTTCACGCCGTTCTGCGACAGGCATTTGGCCGCCAGCAGATACCACGGAAGGTGCCGCTTCTTACCCGCGTAGGTCGGCCAGTCGATGTCCACCGCCATCTGTGGTGCTTTCAAACGTTCGCGCACCGCTTCGGTGAAACCGGCCAGCTCCTCGGCGCTTTCTTCCTTGTGCCGCAGCAGCATCAGAAACGCGCCCAGTTGCGCGTCCTCGACCTTGCCATCGATCACCATGCCCATGGCCTGGCGGGCTTCTTCGCGGGTCATGTTGCGCGCGCCGCGCTTACCCTTGCCCAGAATGCGCACGAATTCGGCGAACGGGTGCTCGGCAGGGGTTTGCAGGACGAGGGGGGCGTAGTCGGTCATAGGCAATTGGTCGGCTTGGGCAGGCCCGCCAGCTTGGCGGCGAGTTTGGCGGGAGTGCCGTTGAAGAGGCGATTGAGGTGCAAGCTGTTGCCTTTTTCGGCCCCCAGCTTCAGGGCGGTGTACTTGACCAGCGGGCGCGTGGCCGGGGACAACTGGTATTCGGCGTAGAACGCACGCAGCACCTCGAGGATTTCCCAGTGCTCGGGCGTCAGCGTGATGTCAGCCTGCAGCGCCAGCGCCTGGGCGACCTCGGAGGACCAATCGTTGAGGTCTTCGAGGTTGCCGTCCTTATCCAGCGCAATCTCGCGCCCGTTGACGTTGAGTGTGCTCATAGCCAGGTGTTGACCTTGTCGTACTGCACCGACAATGCGACGAAGCCGGGGTAGTCGACGCTTTTCACCCATTCTGGCAACTCGATGTTGCGGGCGCTGGCGTCTTCATCGAGCGCGAACAATTGCAGGCCTTCGGCGCGAGCCTCTAGCGCCTGGCGCGGCGCAGTGGCTGCATTGAGCGCATAGAGGGCATCGCCGCACAGCAGGATGGCGTCCGCGCTGCCCGTCAGGCGCAGGCAGCTGTTGAGCCGCGAATCGGCGAACGGGGAATGGGATAACACGTGCAAGGTCGACATCAGATCGTGATCACCTGGTCATAACGGTCAATGAGCGCGGTGATGTCCCGGTCGCTCAAGATACTCAGCGGCTCGACATTCAGTCCTTCTGCTGCCAGGCCGCGTTCGGCCAGGCTCGTGCTGCAGGCGAACAGCTCTTCGACGCCGAACATCTCCAGCGCCTGCAGGTTGGCGGTCAGGTCTTTCTGCTGCAGCGCCCTGGCGTTCTGCAACTGCGCCAGCTGCAACACGCCATCGTCGAGAAACAGCATGCCCAGCGGCAGGTCGAAGGCGCCGCCAGCCAGGGCGATGTCCAGTGCTTCGCGAGCGCTGGGGCCGGACCAGGGCGACTGGCGGCTGATGATCAACAGCGACTTGGCCATCTCATGGCCCTCCAAAACAGATCAGGCGATCGGCCGCCTGTATCCCATCGTGTAACTGGCCGAGCCCGGACAGCTCCCACGGCGCCGCAAGGCTGGCTGCCGCGCGGGAGTAACGTCCGGCTTCTTCTTCATTCAACACGCCACGGCGCAGGGCCGCGGCGATGCACACCACGCCGTCGAGCCGGTTGTCAGTCACGAAGGCGCGCCACTGGCTGGGCACATCGAGTTCGTCCTGCGGCGTGACCACGCTGGATGAAGCGCTGTGCACGCCGTCCTGATAGAAGAACAGCCGCACGATCTCATGGCCTGCCTCCAGCGCCGCCTGGGCGAACAGCAGGGCGCGGCGCGAGGAGGGCGCGTGAGCGGGCGAATAGAGGGCGATGGCGAACTTCATGGGTGGCTCTGTCAGCGAGTGGTGCGAGGAACGACATGGAACAATGAAAGCCATGATAAAGAATTCACGAACGCGAGACAGCAAAAAGCCCGCCGGAGCGGGCTTTTTGTTTACATCGTTCGAGCGCTGAGGGCGATCAGTCGTCGCTGCTCATGATGCCGAAGATCTGCAACAGGCTGATGAACAGGTTGTAAATCGACACATACAGGCTGATGGTTGCCATGATGTAGTTGCGCTCGCCGCCATGGATGATGGCGCTGGTCTGGAACAGGATGCACACCGACGAGAACAGCACGAAACCTGCGCTGATCGCCAGTTGCAGGCCGCTGATCTGGAAGAACATGCTCGCCAGCACCGCCGCCAGCAGGACGAAGAAACCGGCGGTGATAAAGCCGCCCAGGAAGCTCATGTCCTTGCGGGTGATCAGCACGTAGGCCGACAGGCCACCGAACACCAGTGCGGTCATGGCGAAGGCCGAAGACACCACTTCAGCGCCGCCCTGCATGCCCAGGTAACGGTTGAGGATCGGGCCGAGGATGAAACCCATGAAACCGGTCAGAGCGAAGGTGGACACGATGCCCCACACCGAATCGCGCAGCTTGGCGGTGAGGAAGAACAGGCCGTAGAAGCCGATCAGCACCACGAACACGTTCGGGTAGCGCACGTTCATCTGCTGCGCGACGAACGCCATTATGCCGCTGAAGGCGAGGGTCAGGGCCAGAAGGCCGTATGTGTTGCGCAGGACGCGGCTAACCTCTAGCTGCTCGACCTGCACGCGGTTGTTGACTGCGTAATCCTGTTCGCGCATGGCGCTACTCCTGGTGGTTGAAATGAGCGATTTGAAATCTCAAGTTGCAAAGATCATAACAGAGGCCGCGCAAGGTGCGAGGCAGAGAGTTTGACAGCTTGTTTCATTACGGTATTATGGCGCCCGCAACAAAACGGAGGTGTGGCCGAGTGGTTTAAGGCAGCAGTCTTGAAAACTGCCGACTGTAACAGGTCCCTGAGTTCGAATCTCTGCGCCTCCGCCATATTTCATACGACAAAGCCCTGATTATTCAGGGCTTTGTCGTTTCTGGCGTCTGGATCGGGACAACTTTCCCATAAAAGACCCATTCAAGGCATTTCACGACGCGCCGATGTAGTAAGTCGTATCTCCCCCGATACAACTCTTCGGGAGGGCAGAGGCGCCAGAGTCTCGAAAAAATGCCCTGAACGGTTACAATTGCGGCTCTTTCTCGCACCTCACATGACCCAGGCAGTACATGGCACTCGATCCCTCCACGATGCTGACCCTTTCGATTGCCCTGGCGGCCGCAGCGTCGCTGTACCTGGCGATCGAGTGGGGTAATGTGCGCGAGCCTTCGCTGGTGTTCTGGAGCGCGGGGTTCGCGACCATCAGCATTGGCTGCATTCTCGCGCTGTTGCGCAACAGCGGCATTCTGGTGGTGGGGATCTGGTTCGCCAACGGCCTGCTGATCACCGCGCACTTCCTGTTTCTGATGGGGGTGGTGCGGTTCACCGAGTCGCGGCTGCACAAGGCCTGGTACCTGATTTTTCTGTTGTGGCTGGGCATGCTCTTTTTGCCCGCCGAGCCGTGGTGGTCGAAGGTCATGCTGGCGATCCAGTCGACGATGATCGCGGTGGTGACGCTCAAGGCCAGTTTCCTGCTGCGCCCCCATGGCAAGACCATCAGCGTCGGCGCCGGGCAGTTGCGCTATGTGCTGCTGATCCACGGGCTGTTCTATTTGTGCAAGGTGATTACGGCGATCGTGCCGGGGACCTTGATCGATCTGGCATCGTTCGGCGGCGAAATCATCCGCATTTCCCTGGTCGAGGGGGCGATTGCGATCATGCTGATCGCGCTGTCGATGACCGGCTCCGAGCGGTATCGCCGTGAGAAGCGCATCGAGCGTCTGGCGGCGCGCGATCCGCTCACGGCTTTATATAACCGTCGGGCGCTGGAAGTGCGGGCGCCGCGTCTGCTCGAAGAAGTCTCGCCTGCAGGGCCGGGGGCGCTGTTGTTGATCGATATCGACAACTTCAAATCGGTCAACGATCTGTATGGGCAC
Source organism: Pseudomonas sp. 2 (assembly GCF_056627435.1). Classification (NCBI taxonomy): domain Bacteria; kingdom Pseudomonadati; phylum Pseudomonadota; class Gammaproteobacteria; order Pseudomonadales; family Pseudomonadaceae; genus Pseudomonas; species Pseudomonas sp. 2. The sequence goes on along the minus strand of NZ_JBWXNG010000018.1, from coordinate 63,055 downwards.
ACCGCCGGGGATCGGCTGCTGATCACCCTGAGCGAGATGATCCGCTCGATTCTGCCCGATGGCTCGCTGGCCGCGCGGCTGGGTGGGGACGAGTTCGTGCTGCTGCTGAGCAATGCGTCCGCCGCGCATATTCATGAGCTGGGCAGCACCTTGCGCGAGCGCTTTCACACGGCTGCTTCCCAGGAGTTTGCCACCCCCGAGGCGGTAACGCTGAGTATCGGCGCAAGCCTGTTCGACCAGCCGCCGGCGAGCCTAGGCGCCTTGATCGAGCAGGGCGATGCGGCGCTGTATGTGTCCAAGCGCAGCGGGCGCGACAGCATTCGTCTGGTCGACCGCACGCAGGCGGTCGAGCCTGTGCAAACGCCCTGAACCGGCGGCTTGCGACCGTTCATCACCTCATCTCTCCACTGCCCGAACGGCCCATCGTTGTGGTCTGAACATTGCTGCGACGCTGGGGCAGGGGCCGCGACAATCAAAAATTGACGCTCGCGCCGACCTGCGCCCATCCCGCCGATATGTTCGGCACGCCTCCGACGCGCGTGCCATGGAGCCAGCCTTGAGTACCCTCTCGGAAATTGCAGCAAATCTTTTGAAGCGTGAACGTATGGCCGAGGGTGGCAGCACGAGTGCGGGCACGACGGCGCAGCAGGCGGTGGGCCTGGAGCACCTGATGGCGCTGTCCCGGGAAAAGGACGTGCACAAATGGCAGGCAGCCCTGAGCCAGTTGATCGCCGATAACCCGGGGAAACGCCGTGTCACGGTCTTGCGGGTGATCGAAGGCGGCCTGTCGTAAGCATTTGTGTCCGTTAGCCGCTATTCATCGACTTTCTGGCGTTAGCCGGTCGTGTGCCAGGGGCGTATCGTTGCGATCATGTTCCTGGCACATCCGGAAAAAATCAGATGACCCGTCCTCGTTTCCTGCCCGATAACTTCACCCTGACGCTGGTCACCGTGGTGATCATCGCCAGCTTCCTGCCCGCCAGTGGTCAAGTGGCCGTGGGCTTCAACTGGCTGACCAATATCGCGATCGCGCTGCTGTTCTTCATGCACGGCGCCAAATTGTCCCGCGAGTCGATCATCGCCGGCGCGGGCCACTGGCGTTTGCACCTGCTGGTGTTCGGTCTGACCTTCGTGATCTTTCCGCTGGTGGGGCTGGCGCTCAAGCCGGTGCTGTCGCCGCTGATCGGCAAAGACCTGTACATGGGCATCCTGTACCTGTGCGCGCTGCCGGCGACGGTGCAGTCGGCCATCGCCTTCACTTCGCTGGCGCGCGGCAATATTCCGGCGGCCATCTGCAGCGCGGCGGCATCAAGCCTGTTCGGGATTTTCCTGACGCCGCTGTTGGTGACGCTGCTGCTGAACGTGCACGGTGATGGCGGCTCGACCCTGGACGCCATCGTCAAGATCAGTGTGCAGTTGCTGCTGCCGTTCGTGGCCGGGCAGATCGCTCGGCGCTGGATCGGCGCCTGGGTGGGGCGTAACAAGAGCTGGCTGAAGTTCGTAGACCAGGGTTCGATTTTGCTGGTGGTCTACGGCGCGTTCAGCGAAGCGGTGAACGAGGGCATCTGGCACAAGATTCCGGCGTGGGATCTTGCCGGCCTGGTGGTGGTGTGCTGCGTGGTGCTGGGGGTGATCCTGGTGATCTCCAACGTGCTGGGCAAGCTGCTGGGTTTCAATATCGAGGACCGCATCACCATCCTGTTCTGCGGCTCGAAAAAGAGCCTGGCGACCGGCGTGCCGATGGCGCAGGTGCTGTTTGCTGGCAGTACCATCGGCGTGCTGATCCTGCCGCTGATGCTGTTCCATCAGATTCAGTTGATGGTCTGTGCATCCCTGGCCCAGCGTTATGCCAAGCGTCAGGAGTCGGTGCCGGAGATGATGGCGCAAGTCGATCCTTGACTGACACGCTGTACGAAAAAGCCCCGACAGTTCGGGGCTTTTTCATGTCTGACTGTCATTCTTCTGCCAGTTGTTCTTCGTATTCCTTCACATAGCCGCCGGCCAGTTTTTCCTTCTGCTTGTCATCCAGCAGCTTGCCCGCCATCTGGAAGAATTTCTGTTCCTCTTCCTTCAGGTGGTGGTGCACCTTCTCCGACAGCTTCTTGGCGGTGGCCAGCCAGGCCGGGCTGGACATGTCCAGTTCATCCAGCTCTTCCATCAGCTCGTCCATCTCATGGTGCTCGGAGATGGCATGGCGGCTGAGGTCGACGCCGTTATCGAACTTCATCAGCGGCACATAAAAGAAGCGCTCTTCGGCGGTTTCATGGGCCTGCAATTCGGCTTTCAACTGTTTGTAGGCTTCGACGCGTGCCTTGCTCTCGCCGTGGGTGTGGATCAGGGCGTCGGCGTAGCCGCGTTGCCGGTCATGGCTTTCTCTCAGGGCTTCAAAAATGTTCAAGGTGGATCCCTCAATGGACGGATGGGCTACTAGTGGCTAGACCCATATCCGTGAACAGACGTTCCATTGGTGTGAGCGGCATAAGCTTAGAGCTATACGTTTCTTTCATAATCATTTGATATTTTTATAATGAAAATGACTTTAAGCCCGTGTGCTCATAGCGTTTCGTCATTTGACCCATTCAAGGATTGCCATGCCCCTTCGCAGACTCTTCGTTGCCGCCGCTCTGATGCTGGCAACGGTCACCGCTCATGCCGAGCAAGTCATCAGCATCGGTTACCAACGTTCTTCCACGCTGTGGCTGCTGCTCAAGAATGACGGGCAGATCGAACAGCGCCTCAAACCGCTGGGCTTTACCGTGCAGTGGCATGAGTTCAGCAGCGGGCTGTTGAGCGCGATGAATGCGGGCAGCGTCGACCTGCACGCTGACGTGGCAGACGCCTTCGCCCTGTTCACTCAGGCGGCGAATACGCCTTTGACCTACTACGCGCGCGAGAATCCTTCGCCCAGCGCCCAGGCGATCATCGTGCAGGACGGCTCACCGATTCACAGCGTTGCCGAACTCAAAGGCAAGCGCGTGGCGGTCTCCAAGGGATCGGGCAGCAACTTTTTGTTGATCTCGGCACTGAAGAAGGCCGGCCTGAGCCTGGCCGATATCCAGCCGGTGTACCTGGAAGCGCCGGACGGCGTGGCCGCGTTTTCAAGCGGCAATGTCGATGCTTGGGCGATCTGGGACCCGTTCCTGGCCACCCAGCAGCGCGAGCACCATGTCCGTGTGCTGGCTGATGGCACCGACGGCGTCGCCAACTACAACCGTTTCTATGTCGCCAACACCAGTTTCGCCAAAGCGCACCCGGAGGTGTTGCAGGTGGTGTTCGACACCCTTCATGACGCTGGCCAGTGGGTCAAGGGCCATCCGCAGGAGGCCGCGAAGAACCTGGCGCCGCTGTGGGGCAATATCGCGCCGGAAACCGTAGAACTGGCCAACAGCCGCCGCAGCTACGACATCGTGCCGGTGAAGGTCGATCAATTGGCCGAGCAGCAGCGCATCGCCGATTACTACTACGAGGCGAAACTGATTCCCAAGCCGTTGAAGATTTCCGACATCGCCGTCTGGGTGCCTCAAGGTAAATAAGGCAGGAGTGCATTCATGAGTCGTCAAATTCACCTCTCGGCTTTCCTGCTCAGCGGTCCGGTTATCCACAGCCACGCGGCCTGGCGTCATCCCGAGACGGTCGGCAACTACCTCGACCCCGATTACTACGCGCGCACTGCGCGGGTGGTGGAGGAGGGGCTGTTCGATTTTCTGTTTTTCGCCGACCGGCTTGCGGTGGGCGATCAGATGGGCGGCTCGCGCGAGGTAGCGCTGCGCTATGGCGCGCAGGATGCGACCCGGCTGGATCCTCTGCCGATCCTCTCGTATCTGGTGGGGCAGACGAGCAAGTTGGGGCTGGGATGCACGCGCTCCACGACCTATTTCGAGCCCGCGCACATCGCCCGGGAGTTCGCCACCCTCGATCACCTGTCCAAAGGCCGGGCGGCGTGGAACATCGTCACTTCGATGAACGACAGCGAAGGGCGCCTGTTCGGCAAGGAAAAACACCTGGAGCACGATCTGCGTTACGACCGCGCCGACGAGTTCGTCGAAGTCGCGCTCAAGCTCTGGAAAAGCTGGGCGCCGGATGCTTTGAAGCTGGATCGGGAAAGTGGTGTGCTGGCCGATCCGTCGAAGATCACCTCGGTGGCGCATCAGGGCGAGTGGTTCAAGGTGCATGGCCCGTTGAACATTCCGCGCACGCCTCAGGGCCGGCCGGTGTTGATTCAGGCCGGCTCGTCCGGGCGCGGGCGGCGTTTTGGCGCGCGCTGGGCGGAGGCGATTTTTACCATCCATCCGCACCTCAGGGCGATGCAGGCGTTTCGCGAGGACGTGCGCGGCCAGGTGGTGCAGCAGGGCCGCCACGCCGACAGTTGCAAGGTGCTGACGGCGGTGATGCCGTTCATTGGCGGCAGCGAAGCCGAAGCGCGGGCCAAGCGTGACCGGCACAATGCCTTGGCGCGCGCGGAACTGGGGCTGGTGACCCTGGCCTCTCAGTTGAATGTCGACTTGTCGCCGTTTTCGCTGTCATCCACGCTGGCCGAGGTGGCTCGGGCGCCGTCGATCCATCCTGCGGCTGCGGAAAAACTCTTGATGCAGGGCGCGGACACGACGCTGGAAGAGCTGGGCCGGATCTTCGCCAGCAGCGTGCGCGTGCCGCAACTGATCGGCACCGGGGCGCAGATCGCCGATCAACTGGCCGAACTGTTCACTCAGGGGGGCTGCGATGGCTTCGTGATTTCTCCGGCCTATCTGCCGGGTTCGTTCAGCGAATTTGCCGAAAGCGTGATCCCGCATTTGCAGCGCAAGGGGCTGTTCCGCACCGCCTATGAAGGCTCGACGCTGCGAGAGCATCTGGGCTTGGCTGAGCTTGAAGACTGAACGCGGGTAAAAGAGAACGTCAGTGACCCTCGTGCCGTCCCTCACTCACCTCGGGCGGCACGCCCTCATCCCCGGCCATGCGTTTGCGAAACAACCCGGTCCTGGCCAGCAACAGCGTCGTCACCGGCACAGTGATCGCCAACAGAATCGGAATCAGCCAGGCATGCAACACCGGCCCTTGCTTGAGCCCCGAAAAGTAAATGATCGACGCCAACGCCACACACCAGGCACCTATCGTCGACGCCAGGGCAGGCGGATGCATGCGCTGGAAAAAGTCCTTCATGCGCAACAGCCCCATCGCCCCGGTCAGCGCGAACAACCCGCTCAGCACCAGCAAAACGGCCGTCAGCACCTCGACCCAGAATGGCAACTCATGCAGCGTATTCATTCGATCACCTCACCGCGCAGCAGGAACTTGGCCAGGGCGAACGAGCCGACGAAGCCGAACAGCGCAATCAACAATGCCGCCTCGAAATACGTGTCACTGGCGTAGCGAATGCCCAGCACCAGCATCATGAGCATCGCCAGCAGGTACAGGTAATCCAGTGCCAATACCCGGTCCTGCGCCGAAGGGCCCTTGAACAGGCGAATCAGGGTCATGACCATGGCCACCGTGAACAACCCCAGGGTGAGCAGGATGGCGTTGGCGAGCAGCGGGCTCATTGGAAAATCTCCATCAGGGGGCGTTCATAGGTGCGCTTGAAGTGCTCGATGAAGCGTGCCTCGTCGTCCAGATCGAACACGTGCATCAACAGCACGCTGCGATCGAGCGCCAATTCGGACCAGACAGTACCGGGCACCACGGTGCAGATCATCGACAGCGCGGCCAGGCCGTGGGCGTCGGAAAGATCCAGCGGCACCTTGACGAAGGCCGAGCGTGGCGACTGCCTGCGCGCGCGCCACACGGTCCAGCCCACCTGCAGATTCGACACCAGCACGTCGCGCCCCACCAGAAAGAACAGCTTGAAGGCCACACCGGGTTTGCGAATGCGCACAGGCAAAGGACGCAACGGCGCGAACAGGATCGGCGCGAGAAAGCCCAGCAGCGCGCCAAACACCAGGTTGCCGGCACTCAGGGACAGGTTGAGCACCAGCCATAGCGCCAGCAGTGACAGCGACAAAAGCGGCGCAGGAAACAGACGTTTCATGGCTGCACCTCGGCGATGTCGGTGGGGCTGGGCACCGGTTTGGCGGCCATCACCGACAGCACGTATTGCTGCGGATCGTGCAGCGCCTGGGCGGTGTCCTGGGTGTAGCGCAACAGCGCCTGGGCCTTGAAGGTCAGGGCGATGCAAAGCCCCAGCAGCAGGACGATGGGGATGCACTCATACCGGCGCAGCAGCGGGGAAGGCCGCTCCTGTGGCGTCCAGAAGCGTTTGATGCCGACCCGCACGAAGGCGAACAGCGAGGCCAGCCCGGAGATGATCAGCAGCGCCACCAGGGTCCAGCTGTCGGCGCGAATGGCTTCGTCCTTGGCCACGTCCAGCCCCAGCGGATTGAGCAGCGCGCTGATCAGCGTGAGTTTGCCGAGGAAGCCCGACAGCGGTGGCATGCCGATGATCAGCAGAGCGCAGACGATAAAGCTCAGGCCCAGAAACGCCATGGTCCAGGGAATCACTTGGCCGACCACGGCTTTCTGTTCGTCGTCCAGGTTGGTGCCCGGCACCGGGTGCAGGGATTCCAGCGGTTTGGGCAACTGGTCGGCGTCATCGTCCAGCGCGATGTCGTTGGCCGAGCGCGAGCGCTCCACCAGTTCGGCCAGCAGAAACAGCGCGCTCAATGCCAGGGTCGAGCTGACCAGATAGAACAGCGCACCCGAGGTCAGGCTCGGCTGACCGAAGCCCGTGGCCGACAGCAGAATCCCGGCCGACACCAGAATGCACAGGCTGGCCATACGCTCCAGGCGTTGCGCCGCGACGATGCAGATCGCCGCCACCGCGAGGGTCGCCATGCCGCCCCAGATCATCCATTCGCCACCGAAGAACGCCGAATCTCCGGCTTGCCCCGAGAACAGCAGCGTCCACAAGCGCAGCAGGGTATAGGCACCGACCTTGGTCATCAGGGCGAAGATCGCCGCCACCGGTGCGCTCGCCGCCGAGTAGGCCGGGACCAGCCAGAAGTTCAGCGGCCACATCCCGGCCTTGGCCAGAAACGCCACCGCGAGAATCGCCGCGCCTGCATGCAGCAAGCCGATATCTTCCGGCGAAACCTGCGGAATCTTCACCGCCAGGTCGGCCAGATTGAGGGTGCCGGTGACGCCGTAGATCAGCGCCGCGCCAATCAGAAACAGTGACGAGGCCAGCAGGTTAATGGTGATGTAATGCAGCCCCGCCGACACCCGCGCCCGGCCCGAGCCGTGCAGCATCAGGCCGTAGGAGGCGGCCAGCAGCACCTCGAAGAACACGAACAGGTTGAACAGATCGGCCGTGAGGAAGGCGCCGTACAGGCCCATCAACTGGATCTGGAACAGCGCGTGGAAGCTGGCGCCAGCCCGATCCCAGCGGGCGATGGCGAACAGCAGGGCGCAGAAAGCGACGATGCCGGTCAGCACCAGCATCATCGCCGAGAGGTGATCGACCACCAGCACGATACCGAAGGGCGAGGCCCAGTTGCCCGGCAGGTAAACGCCAATAGAGCCGGTTGTGCCGGTTTTCTGCACCCACATCATCAAGGTGATGGCGATGCCCAGCCCTACGGCAGTGGACAGCAGGTTGAGGCGCGCCTTGAGCGGGCGGTGTTTTTCGCCTAGCCACAGCATCAGCGCAGCGGTGAATACCGGCAGCAGGATGGGCGTGACGATCAGTTGGTTCATCACACTCATTCACTGCCCTCCCGGCCGTCCACGTGGTCGTTGCCGGTCAGGCCGCGAGAGGCCAGCAGCACCACCAGAAACAGCGCGGTCATGGCAAAACTGATGACGATGGCGGTAAGCACGAGCGCTTGGGGCAGTGGGTCGGTGTAGTTGAGCAGGTCCTGCGGCACGCCGTCCTTGATGATCGGCTCCTTGCCGATGAACAGGCTACCCATGCTGAAGATGAACAGGTTGACGCCGTAGGACAAAAGGCACAGGCCCATGACCACCTGGAAAGTCCGTGGGCGCAGGATCAGCCACACGCCGGAGGCAGCGAGTACGCCGATGGCAATGGCGATGACTTCTTCCATCACAGGGCTCCTTGAGAGGTGGCCGGGGGCGCCGGATCGATGGGCTGCGGCAGCGAGGTCGGCCGATGGCTGCGCACCGACTGGTGCGCCAGCGCGGTGAGGATCAGCAGCGTCGAACCCACCACCACCGCGTATACGCCGATGTCGAAAAACAGCGCGCTGGCGATGTGCACATCGCCCAGCAGCGGCAGATGCAGGTGCGCGGTGTGGGTGGTCATGAACGGATAACCCAGGGCCATCGAGCCCAGCCCTGTGGCCAGTGCGAAGAACAGACCGGCGCCCATCCAGCGCAGCGGGCGCAGGCTCATGTGCGCCTCGACCCACTGCGTACCCGCGACCATGTACTGCAGAATGAACGCCACCGACATCACCAGCCCCGCGACGAAGCCGCCGCCCGGCTGGTTGTGGCCGCGCATGAACAGGTACATCGAGACCACGAAGGCCACCGGCAGCAACAGGCGCACTAGGACCGCCGGCACCATCATGAAGCCCAGTGCGGTGTCGGTGGCGTGGCGCGGGTTGACCAGATCAGTGACTACATCGCGGGCCAGCAGGCGTTGTTGCGCGGGTAGGGCGATGCTTTCCTTCGGAGGGCGGAAGCGGCGCAGCAGGGCGAACACCGTCAGCGCGACGACCGCCAATACGGTGATTTCGCCGAAGGTGTCGAAACCGCGGAAGTCCACCAGCATCACGTTGACCGCGTTGGTGCCGCCGCCTTGGGCCAGCGCGCGGCTCAGGTAGAACTCGGAAATGGCGTTGGGCGTCGGGCGGGTCAACATGGCGTAGGACAGCACGGCCATGCCGCCGCCGACTGCCACCGACAGGATGAAGTCGCGCACCCGCCGCACTTTTGCGCGATGGCGGGATGTGGGCGGCGGGGCGACGTTTTCGTTGCGGCGCGGCAGCCAGCGCAGGCCCAGCAGGATCAGCACGGTGGTGACCACTTCCACGGCCAGTTGCGTCAGGGCCAGGTCCGGCGCGGAGAACCAGACGAAGGTCACACAGGTCATCAGGCCACACACGCCGACCATGGTCACGGCGGCGAGGCGGTGATATTTGGCCTGCCATGCAGCGCCGAGCGCGCAGGCGATCGCGATCAGCCAGAGCATGACGAACACCCCGGAGCCCGGAATCTTCGGCCGCTCGCCCCAGCTCAGGCCGCTTTCGTACATCGGCACGAAACCCACCACCAGCGAGACGAACACCATCAGAAACAACTGCGCCTGCAGGCGGCGGGTGGTCAGCAGGTTTTCCAGATTGCGTGCGGCGATCAGCTTGAGCACCAGTACCCGCTCGAACAGCCGCTTTCCGTTCAGGCGCCAGATCAGCGGCGGGCCGATGAAACGATCGCGCTTGAACGAGCCGCGCAGCGACAGATACAGAATGATGCCCGCCGCCATGGCGATCAGGCTCATGATCATCGGTGCATTCAGGCCGTGCCAGATCGCCAGGCTGTACTCAGGGAGTTCGCCGCCAACGACAGGTTGCGCGGCAGCGGCCAGCAGCGGGCCCACCGACTGTGCGGGGAAAATCCCGACCACCAGGCACGCCAGCACCAGCAGCTCCACCGGCACGCGCATCCAGCGCGGCGGTTCGTGGGGCGTGTGGGGCAAGTCAGTGGCTTTCGGGCCGAAGAACACATCCACTGTGAAACGCAGGGAATAGGCCACGCTAAAAGTCCCGGCCACCGTGGCGATCACCGGCAATGCGGCCTCGACCCAGGCGGTGGAGGTGATGAACACGGTTTCGGCGAAGAACATTTCCTTGGAGAGAAAACCGTTGAGCAGCGGCACGCCGGCCATCGCCGCGCTGGCGACCATGGCCAGGGTCGCGGTGTAGGGCATCAACTTGATCAGGCCGCTGAGCTTGCGGATGTCCCGGGTGCCGCTTTCGTGGTCGATGATGCCTGCGGCCATGAACAGCGAGGCTTTGAAAGTGGCATGGTTGAGGATGTGGAACACGGCAGCGACGGCGGCCAGTGGGCTGTTCAACCCCAGCAGCAGGGTGATCAGGCCCAGGTGGCTGATGGTTGAGTAGGCCAGCAGGCCCTTGAGGTCGGTCTGAAAGATCGCCGAATAGGCGCCGATCACCAACGTGCAGGCGCCGGCGCCACTGACGATCCAGAACCACTGCTCGCTGCCGGAAAGCGCAGGCCACAGCCGCGCCAGCAGAAACACCCCGGCCTTGACCATGGTCGCCGAGTGCAGATAGGCCGATACCGGGGTTGGCGCCGCCATGGCGTGAGGCAGCCAGAAGTGGAAGGGGAATTGCGCGCTCTTGCTCAGGGCGCCGAGCAGAATCAGGGTCAAGAGCACCGGGTACAGCGCGTGGGCGCGAATCGCATCGCCCGAGGCCAGCACCCGATCCAGATCGTAACTGCCCACCACATGACCGAGCAGCATGACGCCTACCAACAGCGCCAGCCCGCCGGCGCCGGTGACCATTAACGCCATATACGCGCCGCGCCTGGCGTCTGCGCGGTGGTGCCAGTAGCCGATCAACAGGAAGGAAAAGACGCTGGTCAGTTCCCAGAAAAACACGATCTGGATCAGGTTGCCGGACATCACCAGGCCCAGCATCGCCCCCATGAAGGCGAGAAAGAACGAAAAGAAACGCGGCACCGGATCGTTCGGCGACATGTAATACCGGGCGTAGAGCGACACCAGCGTGCCGATGCCCAGCACCAGCATCGAGAACAGCCAGGCGAAGCCATCCAGGCGCAACACGAAATTGAGCCCAAGACTCGGCACCCAGAAAAACTCTTCGCGAATGACCCCGCCATGGGCGATCTGCGGGTACCAGAGGGCGACCTGCACCGCGCCGATCAGGGCTATCAGGCCGGCCAGAAGGGATTCAGTGTTGCGCGCGTTGTGCGGCAAAAGCGCCGCCAGACAACTGCCGATGAAAGGCAGAAGAAGTAGAACTATCAGGGACATAGGCTTCTAATCTGCGAATGAATGTCAAGGATCATACGTGCCGGGTTGTGTATCACCAAACGTCAAGATGTCGCAGAATCCTACAAACTCTGTAGGCAGCAGCGTAGTTGACCGATGTGAAACAGGGGTCAACGCGGATTCCTGTGGGAGCGAATTCATTCGCGAATGGCCGGTACATTCAATACATCTCCGTCGCCCGGAAGATTTTCGCGAATGAATTCGCTCCTACATGGAATGGCAGCGACGACACAGCACCTGTAGGAGCAATCCGAGGTAACGAGGGTCGCGATTGGCCGGCGCATTCAACCCAACGCCTCAGGACCGATGACATTGGCGTCTCCCCTCATTTAAGCGACAATGCCCGCCAGTTTCCGGAGTGCCCCATGTCTGATTCCCTCGAAAGCCTTGCCGTTGACGCTGTCCTGGACGCGACCGGCCTCAATTGCCCTGAGCCTGTGATGATGCTGCACCAGAAGGTGCGTGACCTCCCGGCGGGTGGTCTGCTCAAGGTCATCGCCACCGACCCCTCGACCCAGCGCGATATCCCCAAGTTCTGCGTGTTCCTCGATCACGAGCTGGTCGACAAGCAGATCGGCGAAGGCGTTTACCTGTACTGGATTCGCAAAAAGCTCGGCTGATTGCCCACCTCCCGCTGCGCTGTTGCACTGACACAGGTGCCGCCGCGCTGGCTCCCTCGCGCCTCAGCGCCTACACTGCGGCCACTTCAGGGAGCCCACCATGCGCATAGTTGCTGACGAAAACATTCCACTGCTCGACGCTTTCTTCCAGGGTTTTGGCGAGATTCGCCGTTATCCGGGGCGGACCCTCGACCGCGCGGCCCTGGCCGACGCCGACATCCTGCTGGTGCGCTCGGTGACCAAAGTCACCCGCGAGCTGCTCGAAGGCACGCCTGTGCGCTTTGTCGGCACTTGCACCATCGGCACCGATCATCTGGATGTGGAGTATTTCAACGAAACCGGCATCCAGTGGTCCAGCGCGCCTGGCTGCAACGCGCGCGGGGTGGTGGACTACGTGCTCGGCAGCCTGTTGACCCTGGCGGAAATCGAAGGCGCGGACCTGGCGGGTCGTACCTATGGCGTGGTGGGCGCCGGGCAAGTGGGTGGCCGGTTGATCAAGGTATTGAAGGGCCTGGGTTGGAACGTGCTGGTCTGTGACCCGCCGCGTCAGGCGGCCGAGGGCGGTGAATACGTCAGCCTCGACGAAATCATCGCGCGCTGCGATGTCATCAGCCTGCACACGCCGCTGGAAAGGTCAGGCGATTCGCCCACCTGGCACCTGTTCGACCGCTCGCGCCTGCAGCGGCTCAAACAGGGTACGTGGCTGATCAACGCCGCCCGCGGGCCGATCGTGGATAACCTGGCGCTGCGCGACGTGCTGCTCGAACGCGAAGACCTGCAAGCCGTGCTGGACGTCTGGGAGCACGAGCCGCAGGTGGACGCGGAACTGGCCGACCTGTGCGTCATCGGCACGCCGCACATCGCCGGCTATAGCCTCGATGGACGCCAGCGTGGCACGGCGCAGATCTATCAGGCGCTGTGTGCACATCTGGGGCAGCCCGCCAGCATTCGCCTTGAAGACCTGTTGCCCAAGCAGTGGCTGGCGCAGGTCACGCTGGACGCTGAAACCGATCCGGTCTGGGCGCTGAACATGCTGTGCCGCGGCGTCTACGACCCGCGCCGCGACGATGCGGATTTTCGTCGCAGCCTGTTCCCGGACGCCACGCAACAGAAACAGGCCTTCGACGCCCTGCGCAAGCAGTATCCACCGCGTCGGGAAATCGAAGGCCTGCGCGTCGACATCAAGGGCCAATCAGCAGCGCTGATGCAAATCGTTCAAGCGCTGGGAGCGGTGCTGGTCGACGAATGAGTGAGCCGGTGTTTCAGCCGCTCACTCGGTGTATTTCTTGATGTAACCCCAGAGGGTTTCGGGCAGGCGCGGCGGAATCTGTTTCCAGAAGTCGCGCATGCGGCCCAGAGCGCTGTACGCCTGCTGCCAGGCTTCGCGTCGATCATTGGCGCCGGTGACCGGCGCCTCAGTCATAGCCACAAAGCTTGCGTAGCTGCAGGGTACTGGCAACGCTTCGCTGCGCACGATGCGGTGGCTTTGCTCCTGCACCGTTATCTCGCCCCCGGCCTTATCGTTGAAGATCTGCGGCGTCAGGGTATTGATCCGCTCGCACCGGCTGCTGCACAGCTTTCTCCGGTCCCGCAGTTCGCCGAACCCGCGTTCGTACATGCTGATGGTCGAACCGCTTACACGCATGCAGGCGGTCTCGAAGGCGTTGAGAATCACCTCGGCGTTTTCCAGGCTGGTTTCGATGGTCGCGATATCGACGAAACGTTCCAGCGTGCCTTGCTCAAGCGCATTGAGCGCGCGCTTGATCGTCGACAGGTGAACGAAATCCTTCTTGCAGCCGATCAGGTGCACGTCGAATTGATAATCGGCCAGGGTACTGTCCGAAATCACCGTGGCGAAGGCTTTGGTGTCCAGCGCCGTCTCCATGATGATGTTGTACTTGTTCTGGTGGGCATGCTCGAAAACCTTCGCGCACAGCTCCCAGATGAAGGATTCAGTGTGCTTGTAGCGGCTGAGCACGTCCTGCTCGGCGAACTCGGCATAGCGCGGGTGCAGTTCGCGAAAACTTTCCTGGTAGAGGCGTACGTAATTGGCGTAGCGACTCTCCTTGAGTAGTGTGTTGTTCAACATGTAGGTCTTGCCGGATCCCTGCACCCCGGCAACCACCAGAATCTTCGGCGCGGGCAGGCCATCGTCGCCGATGTCCTTGCGCACGCTGAACAGCGTCTCCTCCAATTGCTCGTAGGCGGTATTCAGTTCCTGAGTGGTGTAGCTGTAATGTGTAGCGGACATAACGATCTTCCTTGGATTGAGTCACTTGGACTGTTTGAAGCCCAGGACGTAATCGCAAGCAAATCGAACGTTCAAGAGGGAATTGAGGGTTGTTTATTGCCGGATGTTTAACGCGGCCATAAAAAACCCGGCGTTGGCGCCGGGTTTCAAGGAAGTCTGTCCATCAGTCTTGTTTTTCAGGTTTGACCCAGTACTTTTCGCATTCCTGACACGCGGCCTGCACCATTTCTTCAGTAATCAGGATTTCCTTTCCGTCTTTGTCAAGAATCGCGCCCCCCAGTTGAAACTCCGGTTGGGGGCGTACGACGGGTTCGTGACTGCTCTGTTGCAAGCTCATGGCCTCTCTCCTCATCAGGTTATGCGTTTCACGTTATTCACGCTCGATGACCGCACCGTGACATGTCCCTGTCGTTTCATCCGACACGCTGCAGCGTTCTTTCAGTGCAACAGATGGCGGTGCAAATCGCCACCGCATCGTTAGACCGATCCACTCTAATGCTCCCTGCCTGATGTCATAACGCGCCCTGATCCCATGCATATGAGTGTGCGGGCATTGCGTGGTTACCTTTTGATCGACTGGCCCTGGATCGTCGAGTTCAGCGCAAGTCGACGAGCGTGCTTCGAGGGAGCGGTGTAGGCTCTGCGCCTTGAGCCGTTCATCAGGTGATTTTCATGGCATCAGTGTTATCGGGACGTCAACGCCACGCGCTGCGTCTGGCAATGCGCATGCTCGCGCCCTACCGCAAACAGGCCATCGGCGCGCTGGTGGCGTTGATCGTCACGGCAGCCATCACGTTGTCGATGGGGCAGGGCATCCGTTTGATGGTCGATCAGGGCTTCATGACCCGCTCGCCGACCTTGCTCAACGAGACCATCGGCTTGTTCATGCTGCTGATTCTGGCACTCGCGGTGGGCACCTTTACCCGCTTCTACCTGGTGTCGTGGATTGGCGAGCGGGTGGTGGCCGACCTGCGCAAACAGGTATTCGATCACCTCGTCAACCTGGACCCGGGGTTCTACGAGAACAACCGCAGTTCGGAAATCCAGTCGCGGCTGACGGCCGACACCACGCTGCTGCAGTCAGTGATCGGCTCGTCGCTGTCGATGTTCCTGCGCAATGCGCTGATGGTGATCGGCGGGGTGATCCTGCTGTTTTTCACCAACCCCAAGCTGACCAGCATCGTGGTCGTCGCACTGCCGCTGG
This sequence comes from Pseudomonas sp. 2, assembly GCF_056627435.1. Classification (NCBI taxonomy): domain Bacteria; kingdom Pseudomonadati; phylum Pseudomonadota; class Gammaproteobacteria; order Pseudomonadales; family Pseudomonadaceae; genus Pseudomonas; species Pseudomonas sp. 2. The sequence goes on along the minus strand of NZ_JBWXNG010000018.1, from coordinate 47,990 downwards.
TGGTGGCGCCGATCCTGGTCTTCGGACGCCGGGTGCGCAGCCTGTCCCGCGAGAGCCAGGACCGCGTGGCGGATGTCGGCAGTTACGTCGCCGAAGCCCTCGGCCAGATCAAGACCGTGCAGGCCTACAACCACCAAGAGCAGGATCGGCGGCGCTTCGGGGAGACCGCCGAAGGCGCTTTCGAAACCGCTCGCAAGCGCATATTGCAGCGTTCTTGGCTGATCACGCTGGTGATCGTGCTGGTGCTGGGTGCGGTGGCCGTGATGCTGTGGGTCGGGGGCATGGACGTCATCGCCGGGCGGATTTCGGCAGGCGAGTTGGCAGCGTTCGTGTTTTACAGCCTGATCGTCGGCAGCGCGTTCGGCACCCTCAGCGAAGTGATCGGCGAGCTTCAGCGGGCGGCCGGCGCGGCAGAGCGCATCACTGAATTGTTGCAGGCGCGCAGCGACATCACCGCACCGGTGGATGACTTGCTTGTGCTGCCTGAACGAGTGAGCGGGCGGCTGGAACTGGAGAACGTGAGTTTTGCCTATCCCTCACGACCGCAGCGCAATGCGGTCGAAGGGTTGAGCCTGAGCATCGAGGCGGGGGAGACCCTGGCGTTGGTGGGGCCGTCGGGGGCGGGCAAGTCGACGCTGTTCGATTTGCTGCTGCGTTTCTACGATCCGCAGCAGGGGCAGGTCCGCATCGAAGGCTTGCCGGCCGAGCGCCTGGACCCGCTGGATTTGCGCCGCTGTTTTGCTTGGGTCTCGCAGACGCCGGCGCTGTTTTTCGGCAGCGTGGAAGACAACATTCGTTACGGGCGCCCCGAGGCCAGCCTTGAGCAGATTCAGGCGGCGGCGCGGATTGCCCATGCCCATGAGTTCATCGAGTTGCTGCCGCAGGGGTATCAGACGCATCTGGGCGATGGCGGGATGGGCTTGTCGGGCGGCCAGCGCCAGCGCCTGGCGATTGCCCGGGCGCTGCTGGCTGATGCGCCGGTGCTGTTGCTCGACGAGGCGACCAGCGCGCTGGATGCCCAGAGTGAGCACTTGATTCAGCAGGCCCTGCCGACCTTGATGAAAGGCCGCACGACGTTGGTGATCGCTCACCGCCTGGCCACGGTGCAGAACGCGGACCGGATTGCGGTGATGGATCAGGGACGGTTGGTGGCGGTGGGGACGCACCGGGAGTTGATTGCGGGGAATGCGTTGTATGCGAGGTTGGCGGCGCTTCAATTCAACATTGAGGTTTGAGCGGTAGGAATCAAGGTCAAGATCAAGATCAAAAGCGCTCTTCCTAACGTCAGATCTGTTTCGACTTCGTCGAGTTACTTGGAAAAGACACCCAAGTAACCAAGGTGTCTTGCTCCTGGTTTGGCCCTCCTGCGTCGGGTTCCTTCATTCCGGTCTCGCTCCGTGGGCCCGGCGTGAAAGGGCCATCCATGGCCCACACGCCTCTCGCCGCATCCATGCGGCTCGTCCCACTCCGCGAGACCTCCATTCAGCCTGCACCCAAGTCGCGTTTTGCGTCGTCTGGGCTATCGCGCATGAAAGTCAAAATCAAAAGCCAGATCAAAAGCGACCGGCTCACGCCGTCCCCGTAGCAGCCGGGCTTGCCCGCGGGTCGCCCTCAAGATCGCCCCCGCCGGCAAGCCGTGCTGCTACGGGGAGGTGTGGTGTTTCCGTACGCAAACATCTCAGACGCCACAAATTGCGACTTTGGGAGGCTGAGTGGAGGTCTCGCGGAGTGGGTCGAGCGACAGGATGTCGCGAGAGGCGTGTGGGCCATGGATGGCCCTTTCACGCCGGGCCCACGGAGCGGGACCGGAGCGAAGGGACCCCGACGAAGGAGGGGCCGGACAGGGAGCGCTAGACCCTTGGTTACTTGGGGTTATCAAGTAACTCGACGAAGTCGAAACAGGTCTGGCGTTAGCCAGAACTAATCGGCAGCGCCACAAGAAACGGATATGAATGCCGCTCTAAACCGCAACGGCAATCAAAAGAGCCAGACTCAGTCCTTGCGATACTCACACAGATAAGCCGTCTCGACACTCACTTCCAGGTCGAACTTGCTGTTGGCCGGCACGCGGAACTGATCACCCGAGTTGAAGGTTTCCCAGTCGCTGCTGCCCGGCAGCAACACTTTCAAGGAACCGGATACCACGTGCATGATCTCGCGATCAGCCGTACCGAAGTTGTACTTTCCGGGGGCCATGACGCCGATGGTGGCTGCGCCTTCGGCTTGCTGGAAGGCGATGGACTTGACGGTGCCGTCGAAATACTCGTTGACCTTGAACATGGCGGATTCCTTGGAAAAAGGGCTGAAAAAGGCCGGACAGTATGCCCAACGTATAAAAGGACGTCATCCGCTTTGATAAATGCGTCACATCATGCCGGGATCACCAGTGGTAGCAGCCTGGCCGTGTTGCGCGCATCGCTCAGCGCCCGGTGTTGCTGGCCATTGAAGTGCATGCCCGCCAGTTGCAGCGCCGTGTTCAGCCCGCAGGGCCGCTGCAGCTGCCGCGCCTTGGCGAAGCGTTGCTTGAGATTGACGTGGGCCAGGCCGCTCAATTCGCTGGTCAATTGATGCTGCTGCCATTGCAGCTCGAATTGCTGGCGATCGTAATCGCCCCAACTGACCCAGCCCTGCAGCCGCTCGCTGTGATGGCCCAGCCATCGCTCGAATTGCGGCCAGATCGCGGGCAGGGGCTGCGCCGCGTCGATCTGCGCCTGCTGGATGTGGGTCAATTCGCGACAGAACGTCGTCAGCAACGGCCGCCTGACCGGGCGCACGAAACGCTCGAAATGATCGACCTCGCGCCCGTCGGCATTGACCACACAGGCACCGATCTCAATGATCTCCATCTCTGCCACCGGCCATCCGCCCTCTTCGGTGGTGGCCTCCAGATCTATCACCAACCAGTGGGGCATTTCCAACTCCAGTCTTCAAATCCGTGGCGCCATCATGGAGCGTAGCTGTTCATTGGGACTCGCAGGAAGGCCGATGGTTTGCTGCGGTACCTGAAAATTCATCGGGCATACGTCTGGAATCCGTAGTCACGCGCTTGCCTGGCTGACGCGCAGGGCATAAATTGCGGCGCGCCCGGCCGATTTGTAAATGTAGATTTCGTGGCAGGATAAGAAGTGGTGATGCCCGATGCTCGCCGCACTATCCAAATGATTCGCTAAACCCTCGCCAGCCGTGCAGCGGGCATCCATATGAACAATAAATTCGACAGCGAGTGGTTTGACCGTTGTCTAATGGTGTGCAAACGCATAGCTTACGTACTTCGATTCGTCAGGGGTGCCTTGTCTTGATGTCTACGCCAACGCGGATGGCTCTGAAAACGCTGCTGCTGGTTGCGACCGCCGTTTCTGCCTGGCAGGCGAGCGCGGCGCAGGTCGTGCGGATCGGCGCCGCGCATTTCCCGCCCTATACGATCCGCCCCGAGCGTGGTGAAGACACCGGTTTGCTGCCGCAGATGGTCGAGGCGCTCAATGCAATGCAGAGCAAGTACCACTTTGAGATGGTACCAACGTCCATTCCGCGGCGTTTCCGGGATTTCCAGCAGGCACGCTTCGACATGGCGATTTTCGAGAATCCGGGCTGGGGCTGGAAGGACATTCCCCATGAAGACGTCGACATGGGCCTGGAAGACGCGGAAATCTTCGTCGCCCATCGCCTGGACGGCCGCACGCAAAGCTACTTCGATGACCTGCACGGCAAGCGCCTGGCGTTGTTCAGTGGCTATCACTATGCATTCGCCAACTTCAATGCCGACCCCAAATACCTTGCCGAAAACTACAACGCCACGCTGACCTATTCCCACGACAGCAACCTGGCGATGGTGCTACGCGATCGCGCGGATATTGCGCTGGTGACGCGTTCTTACCTGAGTACTTTCCTGGCCAACAACCCACAGGATGCCGGCCAGTTCATGGCCTCGGACAAGGTGGACCAGATTTATCGCCACTTCGCGCTGTTGCGTCCGGGCGCGCCGATCAGCGGCGAGGCGTTCAGCGATCTGCTGCGTCAATTGCGTGAGAACGGCCAGATGTTCAAGATTTTCCAGCCGTTTCGCATTGCCGTGACGCCGCAGGCCGAGCATCACTCGGTGGCGCTGGACGACGCGCGGGATTAATAGCAGAGGGTAGGCGGGCGGCGGAGCCTCCACCGCCCGACGGGATCAGCGGTCGCGCGCTTCCTTGGCGTCCATTTCGGCATTGCGCTCATGGACCCGCTTGAGTTGTTCTTCGGTCAGGGGCAGTTTTTTCGCTGAGTCCTTGAGCATCAGCAAACCACCGACGATCGAGCCGATTGCAACGACCAGAATTAACCATGCGTACCAGGGCATGAGGCTCACTCCTTATTGTGATAACGGTTTGAGCAATGGTGCTGCCCACAGGTTCCATTGTAGGGGACGCCTGGTGGTTCGAATATTACGATGACCGATTGCCGGGCTTTGCCGGGCACTTGCCGATTATCGGGTCCCGCGCGCCGACATGTTCAGCTACAATGCGCGCCGATTTCGACTTACCAGAGAACCCGCTCATGTCCGCCTGCCAGACCCCCATCATCGTCGCCCTGGATTTCCCCACCCGCGAAGCCGCGTTGAAACTGGCCGATCAGCTCGACCCGAAACTGTGCCGGGTCAAGGTGGGCAAGGAGCTGTTCACCAGCAGCGCCTCGGGCATCGTCGAAACCCTGAACGACAAGGGCTTCGAAGTGTTCCTGGACCTCAAATTCCACGACATTCCCAACACCACGGCGATGGCGGTCAAGGCCGCTGCCGAGATGGGCGTGTGGATGGTCAACGTGCATTGCTCCGGCGGCCTGCGCATGATGGCGGCCTGCCGTGATGTGCTGGATCAGCGCAGCGGTCCGAAGCCGCTGCTGATCGGCGTGACCGTGCTGACCAGCATGGAGCGCGAGGATCTGGCCGCCATTGGCCTGGATATCGAGCCTCAGGAGCAGGTACTGCGCCTGGCGGCACTGGCGCAAAAGGCCGGCATGGACGGGCTGGTGTGCTCGGCGCTGGAAGCCCAAGCCCTGAAAACCGCCCACCCTTCGCTGCAACTGGTGACCCCGGGCATTCGCCCGGCCGGCAGCGCCCAGGACGACCAGCGCCGCATTCTGACCCCGCGTCAGGCACTGGATGCAGGCTCCGATTACCTGGTCATCGGCCGCCCGATCAGCCAGGCCGCCGATCCTGCCAAGGCCTTGGCTGACGTGGTTGCGCAGCTGGCCTGAGTCGCAGTAACTGACCCCGCGCCCCGTAGCAGCACGGCTTGCCGGCGGGGCGGTGTGTCAGTCACCTCAATCGTCGCTGACACACCGCGCCCGCCGGCAAGCCGTGCTGCTACGGGGGCGTGGCGTTTTGTCGACGGGAGCGCAATCGCTTAGAACCCGCTGCGCTTCAAGATCGAATCCTTGCTTTCCTTAGACGGCCGCCCGTAGAACTTCAACAGTTCAGAAGCACGGTTGGTGAAGAACCCGTCGACGCCGCGCTCGCTGATGGCCTTGAAGTCCACGGCATCATCCACGGTGTACGGATGGATGATCATGCCCCGCTCGTGGGTCATCTTGTTCATCCACGGCTGCACCAGGTCCATGTAACTTTGATCTCCGCCATTTTTCAGCGCAGATGCAGGGCCGGTACCGATGGCGCCATGGGCCTTGGCCCAGTCGATCCACTGCGCGAAATCTTCCCGGGATTTGACCTCTTGGGTCGCATAGAACGCGGCCTTGTCCTTGGCCCCCGACTCCTTGAAGCTGATGTCCGACTTGGCCGGAATGGAGCCGTCACCCAGCCACAGCAGAAGGATTTTCGGCGTGTCCGGCATGGCTTTCTGCAGCAATTCCAGGCTGGATTTCTCGAACGTCTGCAACACCACGCGGCCGTTGCTATGGGCGACGTTCACATGGCCCTTCTCGGCAGCAGGGCGCTGGCCCAGCCAGCCGCGCTGTGCAAGCTTGTTCTTCAAGTCTTCCTCAATGCCCGGAAACTGCGTCGGCACTTTGGTTTCGATGTACAGCCCTGGTTTGTTCTTGCCGCCCTCGGCGATGTCGATCACTTCATCCAGGGTGAGGATTTTCAAGCCTGCATAGCTGGCGCGGGCGCGATCAGGGTGGGCTTTGTTGAACCATGAGCCTGCGTCCAGGCGCTTGATTTCTTCCAGGGTAAAGCTGCTCAGCGGGTCTTTCACCCGATCGGGGTACACCTGGGCGATATTGGTGGTGCGCTCCAGAGTGTCATCGTGCAGCGCGATCAACACGCCATCCTTGGTGCGCTGGATGTCCATTTCCAGATAATCGGCGCCCAGTTCGCGGGCCAGGGTGTAGGCGGGGACGGTCTCTTCGGGGGCGTCGAACGAGGCGCCGCGGTGGGCGATGACCGCCGGCCACGGCACGCCGATTTTTGCCGCCAGTGCCTTGCCCGGCGCATCGGCGGCCACGGCCGACCCGCCCGACAACACCAGGCCTGCCAGTGCGGCGCTGCTCAACGTTCTGGAAATTCCTTTGAACATAATCAACTCGTTCCTTTTTTGTGCGTGAGTCGTTGAATCGGCCGATGGCCGAATGCGATGGGTTTGGGCACTATGACCACGGGTTTTGTCATTTTTCATGACGTTATATCTTCGGGCGCGTAACGGTTGACTTCGGCAGGTAGTGCTTTTCGCATGGAAACAAACACTTACGCGGCGCTGACGGAATTTGTCGACATGTTGCTGGACGCCATCTGTGTGGTCGACACAGAAGGGCGCTATGTGTTCGTCAGCGCGGCCGCCGAGCGGATCTTCGGTTATAGCCCAGAAGAGCTGATCGGGCGAAGAATGATCGAGCTGGTGCACCCCGAAGATCGCGAGCGCACGCTGGCCGCGGCCGGCGAGATCATGGCCGGGCAACCGAACCTGGGGTTCGAGAACCGCTACGTTCGCAAGGATGGGCGCATCGTTCACATCATGTGGTCGGCGCGCTGGTCGCAGGCGCACAACCTGCGTATCGCGGTGGCCCGGGACGTCACCGAGCGCAGGCGCCTGGAGTCGATGCGCGCGGCGCTGTTTCGCATCTCGGAAGCGGCCCACGTGGCCAGTGACCTGCAGGCGTTGTTCAAGGACATCCATGGCGTCATTGCCGATCTGTTGCCGGCGCGCAATTTCTTTGTCGCCCTGCGCGACAAATACAGCGGCTTGCTGAATTTTTCCTACCACGTCGATGAGCAGGACCCGACCCTGCAGCGGCCCATGGCTGACGCGCTGGCCACCGAAGTGGCCGGCAGCGGACGCACGCTGCTGGTCAGCCCCGGCAGCGAGGCACAGCCAGGCGGCCAGGGCGCACCGGATTACCTCAAGGCAAAGCTCGACGCAGACGGTCTGTGCTGGCTCGGCGCGCCGCTGGAAACCCAGCACGGCATCATTGGTGCACTGCTGGTCAAAAGCCACGCCGATTGCCCGCACTATGACGAGCGCGACAAGGAACTGCTGCAGTTCGTCTCCACTCAAGTCGCCGCCGCCATCGAGCGCAAGCAGCTGTACGACCGCCTAAAAAGCATGGCGCAGTACGATCAACTGACCCAGCTGCCCAATCGCATGCTGCTCCACGAACGTTTGCAACAGGCCCTCGAACGGGCCAAGAGCAACCAGGGGCGGATGGCCCTGCTGTATCTGGACCTGGACAAGTTCAAGCAGGTCAACGATACCCTCGGCCACGCCGCGGGGGATCTGCTCTTGCAGGAGGTCGCCCATCGCGTCAAGCAGTGCGTGCGCGAGACCGACACCGTGGCCAGGATCGGCGGCGACGAATTCGTCATCCTGCTCGATCGCGTCAACAACGCCGAAGACTCGGCCAAGGTCGCCGAAAAGATCTGCAAGGCCCTCAACGTACCGATGGTCCTCAAAGGCAACGACTGGCAGATCCTGCCCAGCATCGGCATCGCCAATTACCCCGAGAACGCCACCGACCTCGCGCAGCTGTTCCGCCATGCCGACGAGGCGATGTACAGCGCCAAGAAGGGTGGGGGAAATCGGTTTCAGGGGTGAGCGGTCTACGCACTGACACTCTTGCGAGGGCGGCCGCCTTTCAGGCCATTGGCCTTCGAGGCCTTGGCCTTTGCCTGGCTGCTGCGCCGACCGTTTCGCGAAGCGACGAGGCTCGCCGCCATCGCCATCAAGGGCTCGCTGGCGCCGATCATGGTCGCGAGGGAAATGTGCAGATCCCGTGATTCAAGGCACAGCGCGCTGCCGCCGAACCCGAGTTCCATTTGCTCAAGTTCTGCAGGCGACAATTCGCGCAACTCAGGGTAGTTGGCGACAGGCAGCAACACCGCGCTCTGATCGGCAAAGCCGATGACCAGCGCATGAAATGAACTCAGGAACTGCAAGGTGCTGGCGCTTAGAACGCAGCGGCTGCGTCCGGCCTGTGTTGCCTGCTCAAGGACGCCCTGGCTGACGACCTCGTCATCGTGTTCGCGGGCTTTCAGCGATTTCATAACTCGATCTCCAATGGGGCCGAGTAGCCGGCCAGATGCAGTTGGGTCTTGTAGTTCGTGGTGTCAAACAGGGCATAGAGAATCGGCGAGATACTCAATCGGCCGTAGCGCGGGGCTACCACTTCTCCGGTTTCAAGATCCCACGCCTGGTTATCCAGACATAAGGTTTGCTGACTTTTCCACCAGCATTCGCGCGCCTTGCGCAGGTTGGCCCGGCGCTTGATCACCTGACGCAGCTCCTCCAGCACCCTGGCACAGGGTTCGTTTTTCGACGGTGTCACGTCCCATAAACGAATGCCGTTGTGCCAGAAGCTGAACACAAACCGCGCATCCCAGTCGTGAGTCCCGACGTGAACGTGGGGAGGGCAATGCTCGTCCCTGGTGAAAACCGCGATCACATATCCTTTATGACTGCATACTTTCATTCAATAACCCATCTGTTAGGTTTTTGAGTCTACGCCTCGCTTCGTGCGGCTGCCACCAGCAAGGCGTGGCCCGAGCAACTTTCAGAAATCGCCTACAGCGTGGGGGGAGTTGAACGTAAATCGGGGCGCCGAGCCATGACGCAGCTGCTACAAGATTTGACCCGTGCCAGATGAAGAAGGAACCCTTTACTCTTTCGATTTCCCGCCAGCCCCTGCACAACCGCTCTAACTCGCGCTACTGTCTGTCCCTCTGGACATTTCGAGACGTGATGATGACGAAGACGGTGCTGGTGCTGGTCGAGAGCGTGAACGAGTATTTGCCGATTCTGGAGGACGCGGGTTTCCGGCTGATTCTGGCGCCGACCCCGGCGACCCGGGCGGAGGCGGTGGCAACTCGGGGCGGTGAGATCAATGCGGTGCTGACCCGCGGGCCGCTGGGGCTGACGGCGGCGGAGATGGCGTCGTTGCCAAAGCTTGGGATCATCTGCGTGCTGGGTGCCGGTTACGAGCAGGTGGACCTGCCGGCGGCGCAGGCGCGAGGGATCACCGTGACCAACGGTGCCGGGGTCAATGCGCCGACCGTGGCCGATCACGCGATGGCCTTGCTGTTGTCGCTGGTGCGCGACATTCCGCTGGCGGATGCGTCGGTACGGCGCGGTGAGTGGCGCAAGGTGACGCGGCCTTCCTTTACCCACAAGACATTGGGGATTCTCGGCCTGGGCGCGGTGGGGCTGGCCATCGCCAAACGGGCGCTGGGCTTTGACATGCGCATCGCTTATCACAACCGCTCGCCGCGCGCCGATGTGGATTTCAACTACTGCGCCACGCCGCAGGCATTGGCGGCCGAGTCGGACTTTCTGATCGTCGCCACTCCCGGCGGCAGCGGTACTCAACATCTGATCGACAAGGCCGCCATCGAGGCGCTGGGCGAGGAGGGCTTTCTGCTCAATATCGCCCGCGCCAGTGTGGTGGACACTCAAGCATTGGTCGATGCGTTGCAGCACGGTCGCCTGGCCGGGGCGGCGCTGGATGTGTTCGATGACGAACCCCAAGTGCCGGATGTGCTGAAGTCCCTGAGCAATGTGGTGCTCACGCCCCATGTCGGTGGCCTGTCGCCGGAAGCGTCCCGCGCCACGGTGGAAAGGGTGGCGGACAATCTGCTGGCGTTTTATGCCGGGAAGCCGGTGCTGACGCCGGTATTCAACTGATCGCAGCTTTTCGCCTTCGTAGCAGCACGGCTTGCCGGCGGGAGCGGTGTGTCAGGCGATACATTCGTGACTGATCCGACGCAACCGCCGGCAAGCCGTGCTGCTACGGGGCCGTGTTGAATTCAAATCCAATAACAACAGGAGGTTCTCATGTCTGCATTGAAAGTCGCGCTGGTCACCGGCGCCGGGAGCGGTATCGGCCGGGCCGTGGCGCTCAAGTTGCTGGACGACGGCTATGCCGTGGTGCTGGCGGGCCGTCGTCTGGAGCCGCTGGTGGAACTGGCCGAGCAGGCGAAGGCGGCCGGGCGTCAGGCGCTGGCGGTGTCCACTGACGTGCGTGACGCGGTCAGCGTGCAGGCGCTGTTCGACACGATCGAAAGCACCTACGGCCGGCTCGATGTCTCGTTCAACAACGCCGGCATCGGCGCGCCTGCTGTGCCGATGGACGAGTTGTCGGTGGAGCAGTGGCAGAACGTGATCGATACCAACGTCACCGGCATGTTCCTCTGCGTGCGCGGTGCGTTCGGCCTGATGCGCCGGCAGGTGCCGCAGGGCGGGCGAATCATCAACAACGGCTCGATTTCTTCCCATACCCCGCGCCTGTTCAGCTCGCCGTACACCTCCAGCAAACACGCGGTGCTGGGCCTGACCAAAAGCACCTCGCTGGATGGTCGCCAGTTCAACATCGCCTGTGGCCAGATCGACATCGGCAACGCGCTGACCGACATGACCGACCGCATGACCAAGGGCGTGCCCCAGGCCGACGGCAGCCTGATGGTCGAACCGACCATGAATGTGCAGCACGTGGCCGATGCCGTGAGCTACATGGCCTCGCTGCCGCTGTCGGCGAACGTGTTGAACATGACGGTGATGGCCAACAGCATGCCGTTTGTGGGGCGTGGTTGAATTAGAGAGTGCGAGCCTGCGAGCGTCGTACCTGTGGGAGCCGGCTTGCTGGCGAATGTGGTGCCATTGACCATTCAGGTGTCTGAACGGTCGTATTCGCCAGCAAGCCGGCTCCCACAGGGGGCGTGTACGACGTGAAATCATGACGGCTCTGAAGTCCTTTGTTTCGTCCATAACGTCGAGGGATCTGTCCAACCCGGCCCGCCGCCTGCGGCGCACACTGTCCTCAAGCCGTCACCCGTCACTTGAGGACATCACCATGAGCGAATTCGTCATCGCACCGGTCGCCACGCCGTCGCTGGCCGTGGCAGGCACCACCAGCCGCTTTCCCATCCGCCGCGTGTTCTGCGTCGGTCGTAACTACTCCGAGCACGCCCGCGAGATGGGGCACGATCCGGACCGCGAACCGCCGTTCTTCTTCATGAAACCCGCCGATGCCGTGGTCCCCGCCGAAGGCCGGATCGCCTATCCGCCGCTGACCGCCGACCTGCACCACGAGATCGAGCTGGTCGTGGCCATCGGCAAGGACGGGGTCGACATTCAGCCTGAAGACGCGCTGAGCCATGTCTGGGGCTATGGCGTGGGTCTGGACCTGACCCGTCGCGACCTGCAGGCCCAGGCCAAGAAAATGGGCCGTCCGTGGGAGTGGGCCAAGGCCTTCGACGCCTCGGCACCGGCCACGCCGTTGTTGCCAGTGAGCAAGATCGGCCATCCGAGCGGCGGTTCGATCTGGCTGAACGTCAACGGCGAGACCCGTCAGCAGGGCGACTTGGCCGACCAGATCTGGGCGGTGCAAGATGTGATCGCTTACCTGTCGCAGTCGGTGGGCGTGAAAGCGGGCGACTTGATCTACACCGGAACCCCGGCAGGCGTGGGCGCGCTGCAACGCGGCGATGTGGTGACCGCCGGCATCGATGGCATTGCCGAGCTGAGCGTCACGATCGCCTGACGCCAAGTTGCTGCAACTGGCTGGCGCCCCTAACATGCGCCAGTCAGCTTCGGTGAGTTCAGGTGTCACGCAATGGCCAACACGTCCCGCATCCAGACCTACGGCATGCATCAACGCAGCGACCGCATGGATTTCTACATCCGTGACAAGTCGGGCCGTCCGGCGCTGACTACGCCCCATCGCCACGATTATTTCCAGATTCAGATCAACCTCGGCGGCGACACGGTCCAGCACATCGGCGGCGCGATCCGGCCGTTTCCGCGCAACACCCTGGCGTTCATCCTGCCCCATCGTCTGCACGTGATCCCCCATCCCGAAGACGGCAGCTTCGTGCTGATCAACTTCGCCCAGGAGTTTCTCCTGCAACACGTGCAGTGCGATCCGATGGACCTGGAGGACATCCCCCTGACCGATGCGCCGGAGCTGGCGCCGTTCCGGTTTCAGGAGCATCTGGACTTCATCCTCGGCGACGCCGACTTCGCCGAAGTGACCACGCTGCTCGACCTGATGCGCGAGGCCGATCGCACCCGCCAGCTGGGCTGCGCGGCGATTCTGCGGGGCTATCTGCTGCAGTTGATCGGCAAGGTCTGCAACCTGTTCGAGCCGCAATTGCGCGCGCTGTCGGCGAACAAGGCCGAGCGGCGCGGGCGGCGCGATGCCATGGGGCGAGTCATGGCCTACATTCGCGATCACATCAAAGACCCGGCCATGACCCTGACCGATGCGGCGGCGGCCGCGTTTCTGTCGCCCAACTACCTGACTCACCTGCTGCGCAAGGAAACCGGCAACACCTTTTCCGAGCTGGTGCTGGAGCGACGCATGCGCCTAGCGCGAACCCAGTTGATGAACAGCGACAAGCCGCTCAGCCACATCGCCCAGGTCTGCGGCTTCACCGACGAGGCGTACTTTTCACGGCGTTTTCGCAAGGCCCACGGCATGCCGCCGGGGCAGTTCAGGCGTGAGCGCACATAAAAGGCGCGAGCTTGCGAGCCGCACACCTGTGGGAGCCGGCTTGCTGGCGAATAGCTTCAAGCCATCCTGATCGCCCGGGTCAACTCGCTAAACAACGCCGACACCGAACGCAGCGCCCGGCAATCCGGCCGGGTCAGCAACCAAAGTTGCGTGTCGTAGCCCTGCAACGGTTCGCTCAGCGGCGTCAGTTCACCGGCCTGCAACATGAAGTCTGGCAACGCCGCCACGCCCATCCCGGCGCGGACCATCTGCGCCACGGTCTGCATCGAACTGCAGCGGTAGGTCGGGTTGATCTGCGGCCATTGCTGGCGGCGCCAGCTGACCGTGGGGTGATCGGGCAGGAAATCGTCCGGGGCGATCCAGTCCATCTTTTCCAGCTCGGTGGTTTCGCAGCGTCGCAGATACAACTCGCTGGCATAGACCCGATACGACACCGTTGCCAGCTGCGTGCCCACCAGATGCTGCGGTGGCGCGTCGGTCAGACGCAGGGCGATGTCGGCGTCGCGGCGGCTGAGGTTGGCGAAGGTGTCCGAGGTGTTCAGCTCCAGGCGCAGGGCGGGGTAGTCCGGCATGAAGCGCGTCAAGGCCGGCAGCAGCAGGCTTTGCAACACCGCTTCGGTGCAGGTCAGGCGCACGCTGCCACTCACGGTTTCCCGGTCCTGTTCCAGCGCGATCTGCGCCAGTGCCAAAGCCTGTTCGGCGCTCTCGGCTTGCTGCGACAGCACCAGCGCCGCGCTGGTGGGGCGATAGCCGGCGCGGCTTTTCTCGAACAAGGCGATGCCAAGGGATTTCTCCAGGCGGCGCACCGCGCGAAACACCGTAGAGACATCGACCTTGAGCTGTTCGGCGGCCCTGGCCAAGGTCCGGCCGCGCACCAGCGCGAGGATCAGGGACAGGTCCGGATGGCTGATTTTATATTGCGCTGCTGCATGGTTCACTTGCCTGAACGCCCATTCTGATTGCGTAACGACAAGCTTATAGTCCCTCTCGCACGTTGCGCAAAGCGTTTGAATTTCAGGGAGCAGACATGCCAGACAAACAGGTGATTCGCATCGCATTGGTCGGAGACTATGACCAGCAAGTGCCCGCCCACCAGGCGATTCCGGTGGCGCTGGACAGGGTGGCGGGGGAGGTTGGAACGGTCGTCGAGTTTCACTGGCTGCCGACCCAGGAAGTCGGCAGCGGCGAAGGCTTGCACGCATTCGACGGTATCTGGTGCGTGCCCGCCAGCCCCTACCGCGACATGGACGGCGCGCTGACCGCCATCCGCTTTGCGCGTGAGCAGCGGGTGCCATTTCTCGGCACTTGCGGCGGCTTCCAGCACGCACTGCTGGAGTACGCGCGCAACCTTCTGGGCTGGGCCGATGCCGAGCACGCCGAGACGGCGCCGGACTCCGAGCAGGCGATCATCACGCCGCTCAGTTGCTCGCTGGTGGAAGCCTTCGCGCCCATCGATTTGCTGCCCGGTTCGCGAATCGAAGCGGCCTACGGCGCCGCTCAGACCCAAGAGCGCTATCGATGCCGCTACGGCCTGCGCAAGGCGCTGGAGGCGCAGGTGTTCGCCGGGCCCATGAAGGTCAGTGGCTATGACCCTGACGGCGAGATCCGGGCGATGGAGCTGGACGGTCACCCGTTCTTCCTCGCCGCCCTGTTTCAGCCCGAGCGTGCCGCGCTGGAAGGCATCACACCGCCGCTGGTCAAGGCGTTCGTCAACGCGTGCAGGGAGAGACGGGCGTGATCGGCATGATGGCAGACACTTTCGCCACACCCTATTACGCGGTGATCTTCACCTCGCTTCGCACGGTGCAAGATGACGCCGGCTATCAGTGTGCGGCGCAGCGGATGCTTGAGCGGGTTCGTGAACAGCCCGGGTTTCTCGGGGTGGAATCGGCGCGCGGCGAAGATGGCCTGGGGATTACCGTCTCGTATTGGGCCAGCGAAGCCGCGATCCTGGCGTGGAAGCACGACCCTGAACACGCAGCGATTCGTGAACAGGGCCGATCGAGCTGGTATCGGCAGTGCACGACGCGGGTGGTCAGGGTCGAACGTAATTACAGCTATCAGGCCTGAGATCAGGTTGGGCTCCTTCAGGCGCCGATCTAGCGCCTGAAGGGATTACTGTTTGGCAGCCTGTTTCGGCTCCGGCCGCTCGGCCTTTCGGCGCCCGCTCTGCAACACGAACACTCCACCGAGGATCGCGACGATGGCCACCAAGTCCAGTGCGTGCACCGGTTCTCCCGCAACGAAGATACCGATCAGCAGGGCGATGACCGAGGGCAGGTAGGTCGCTGACGCCGCCACCAGCGCACCCAGTCGCTCGACGATGAAGTAATAGAGGATAAAGGCAATCCCGGTGCCCGCCAGACCCAGGCCCAGCGAGACGCCGATCAAGGCTTTCGGGCTTTCGAGGATGTGTTCCATGCCCGTGCGGTCGGTGACCAGCAGCAGGATGAGCAGCGCCAGGCCGATCTGGTAGGTGCTCAAGGCGGCGGCGGGGATGTTCAGGCCGGTGAGAAAGCGTCGCGCGTAGACGAAGGATCCGCCGATGCTGATCGAGCCCAGCGCCATGTAGAGCACACCCTCCAGCGAGATCGACTCGGTGCCGGTGGCCCATGGCCGGGCGATCAACATCACCCCGCCAAAACCCATCAGTGTGCCCAGGGCCATGCGTGCGTTGAGCTTTTCTTCACGCAGGAACAGAAACGCGCAGATGAAGGTGAACAGCGGAATCGCGCCGCTGAGCAGGCCGGCAATACCGGACGGCATCAGCGTGGCGGCACGGGCGTAGAAGTAGTAGTAGACCGCCGTGGCCAGCAGCGCCATGACCACGAAATGGTGCAGGTGGCGGATGTGTTTGATGCTCAGCGAGCGGGTGATCAGCGCATAGATCAGGATCGGCAGAAAGCCGAAGAACGAGCGCAGCAGCACAACCTGCAGTGGGGAAATCCACTCAACCGCCCACTTCATGTACATGAAGTTGGTGCCCCAGATCAGCCCCAGCAGGGCGAAGGCAAAATAGGCGATGTTTTTCATGTGAACCGGTCTGCCGCGTGAAGAAGGGCAGGGGATTGTGAAGGGTGATGTGGCCAGTGACAAATAGCTTCTGGCCGAAGGCCGTGGGAGCCGGCTTGCTGGCGAACGCGTCAGGTCAGACACCACAACAGTGAATGGCCAACCGTATTCGCCAGCAAGCCGGCTCCCACAGGTATTGGCTCGGTGTTATCGAGTGCACCGAGCCGACCCAGCTGGGTCCGTCGCTTAAGGTATCACAGGCGGAATATAGGCCAGCGTCGCCCCCAACGCCCACAGCAGGAACAGCACCAGCGGCGTGTGCACCAGCAACTGCACGAACGAGAAGCCGATCAGGTCCCGCGCCTTCAGGCCCAGCACGCCCAGCAGCGGCAGCATGTAGAACGGGTTGATCAGGTTCGGCAGCGCTTCAGCGGCGTTGTAGATCTGCACCGCCCAGCCCAGGTGGTACTTCAGATCGTTGGCCACTTGCATCACATAAGGTGCCTCGATGATCCACTTGCCGCCACCGGACGGAATGAAGAAGCCGAGGATCGCCGAGTACACGCCCATCAGCAGCGCGTAGGTGTCGTGGGACGCGATGCTGGTGAAGAAGGTCGAGATGTGGTGCGCGACGGTCTGCGCGTCACCGCCCTTGACTGTGGTCAGCAGCGCGGCGATCGAGCCGTACAGCGGGAACTGGATCAGCACGCCGGTGGTGGTCGGCACGGCGCGGGCCACAGCGTCGAGGAAGCTGCGCGGGCGCCAGTGCAGCAGGGCGCCGACCATGATGAACAGGAAGTTGTAGGTGTTGAGGCCGGAAATCGCAGTGATCGCAGGCTTGGTGGTGAACTCGTTGTACAGCCAGCCGGACGCCAGCACCACCATCAGGATGATCAGCAGCGGGCTGTATTCCAGCCACTCGCCCGGGCGGGTGCGCGGTGCCAGCGGTGGCGGGCTGAACGCAGGGTCGATACCGCATTCCTTTGCGTCACGGGCGTTGGCCGGGCCGGGGGCGGTGGCATAGGCGACGATGATCGAAATCACCACCAGCGCCAGCAGCATCACGCCCGACTGCCAGAGGAAGATGGTCTGGGTGAACGGGATCATCCCGGTGATCGCCAGGATCGACGGCGGCAGGCTGGCCGGGTTGGCCTGCAGTTGCGCGGCCGACGACGACAGGCCCAGCGCCCAGACGGCGCCCAGGCCCAGATAGGCCGCGGCACCGGCGGCACGGTAGTCCATTTTCAGGTCGGTGCGGCGGGCCAGTGCGCGCACCAGCAAACCGCCGAACACCAGCGACAGACCCCAGTTGAGCAAGGAGGCGACCATGGAAATCAGCGCGACCCAGGCCACGGCCGAGCGGCCGTTCTTGGGAATGCGCGCCAGGCGGTCGATCAGTTTCACCGCAGGCGGGGAGCTGGCGACCACATAGCCGCCGATGACCACGAAGGCCATCTGCATGGTGAAGGGAATCAGGCTCCAGAACCCGTCGCCGAAGGCCTTGGCGGTGTCGGCGGGTTTGGCGCCGATGGCCAGGGTGGCCAGGGTCACAATGACCACGGCCAGGGCGGCGAACACCCAGGAATCAGGGAACCAGCGTTCGGCCCATTTCGCGCAGCGCAGGGCAAATCGGGCGGAGCGGCTTTCTTCGATATCGGCTGCCACGTTGTTGTACCTCTTGGAATTATTTTTAGGTGCTGTTGGAATCGTTATTGTGTGTTGGCGGTGCTGCAGAAAAAGCGTCGGGGCCAGATACGGCAAAGCCCCTTCATTGCTGAAGGGGCGGGGTGGCGGCCAGGTGCGACGCTGATGCATCAGGCCGGCATGGCTCCGCTTCTGGCTGAAGGCCGTGGGAGCCGGCTTGCTGGCGATTGCGGTGGTTCATTCAATATCGTGTTGTCTGATCCACCGCATTCGCCAGCAAGCCGGCTCCCACAGGTTCGTTTAGAACGTCATTTCGACGACATCATCCGGCACGATCAGCTTGCCGGCGGTCTTGGCGACGATTTCCTCGATGCTCACGCCCGGTGCGGTTTCGCGCAGGATGAAGGCGCCGTTCTCGATCTCCAGGTACGCAAGATCGGTCAACACCTTCTTGATGCAACCGGCGCCGGTCAGCGGCAGGCTGCAGCGCGGCAGCAGCTTGGATTCGCCGTCCTTGGAGGCGTGAGTCATGGTCACGATGATGTTGTCGGCGCCTGCCACCAGGTCCATCGCGCCACCCATGCCCTTGACCAGCTTGCCGGGGATCATCCAGGAGGCGATGTTGCCTTCGACGTCGACTTCGAAGGCGCCCAGTACGGTCAGGTCCACGTGGCCGCCACGGATCATGGCGAAGGATTCGGCGGAGGAGAAAATCGACGCGCCGACCCGTGCGGTCACGGTCTGTTTGCCGGCGTTGATCATGTCGGCGTCGATGGTGTCCTCGGTGGGAAACGCGCCCATGCCCAGCAGGCCGTTTTCCGATTGCAGCATCACGTCGATGCCATCGGGAACGTAGTTGGCGACCAGGGTCGGAATGCCGATGCCCAGGTTCACGTAGAAGCCGTCTTGCAGTTCGCGCGCAACGCGCTGTGCCATTTGTTCGCGGGAGAGTGCCATGGTTTGGGTCTCTTTTATTCTGTTCGGTGGCCGTTGTCGTTAGCGTCCGGCTTGCGTATGGCGGTGTTGCCTCTGGCGCTACCGCGGGCAAGCCCGGCTGCTACGGGGTCGCGGTGTGCTCAGGGTTTGCGGACGGTGCGCTGTTCGATGCGTTTCTCGAACGTGCCCAGAATCACGCGATCGACATAGATGCCGGGGGTGTGGATCTCGGTCGGCAGCAGCACGCCGGGCTCGACGATTTCCTCAACCTCGACCACGGTGATCTTGCCGGCGGTGGCGGCGACCGGGTTGAAGTTCTGCGCGGTATGGCGATAGACGACGTTGCCGAAATGGTCGGCTTTCCAGCCCTTGATGATCGCGAAGTCACCGGTGATGGCTTCTTCCAGGATCACGTTGCGGCCGTTGAACTGGCGGGTTTCCTTGCCTTCGGCAACCGGGGTGCCATAGCCGGTGGCGGTGTAGAAGGCGGGGATGCCGGCACCGCCTGCGCGCATTTTTTCCGCCAGGGTGCCCTGGGGGGTGAGTTCGACTTCCAGCTCGCCGGCCAGCAGCTGAGCTTCGAACAAGCGGTTTTCACCGACGTAAGAGGCGATCATCTTACGGATCTGCCGGTCTTCGAGCAGGATGCCCAGACCGAAACCGTCGACGCCGCAGTTGTTGGATACCACCGTCAGGCCCTTCACGCCCATGCGCTTGATCTGCGCGATGAGGTTTTCCGGGATACCGCACAGGCCGAAACCGCCCGCCAGTACTGTCATGTTGTCCGTCAGCCCGGCAAGGGCCTCTTCGTAGGTTGCGACGCGTTTGTCGAGTCCGGCCATGGTGCTATCCCCGCTTCGTTGTAGTTGTGTCCGACAATCGGGCTGTCGGAGAGCGTTGTCCGCATCTTCTCCCGAGGTCAGTGATTTGTTAATTTTGTTTTTTTCATGAATTGATAAGTAATACAAATATATGAACGTGAAGCAGCTTCGCGCGTTTCTCGCCGTGGCCCAGTGCCTGAGTTTTGCCCAGGCGGGCGAGCGGCTGCATCTGTCGCAACCGGCGCTCAGCCTGACCATTAAAGCACTGGAAGATGACTTGGGCGGGCAGTTGCTGACGCGGACCACCCGCAGCGTCAGCCTCACTCCGGAAGGCGAGGCGCTGTTGCCTCTGGCGCGGCAGCTGCTGGCCGATTGGGACAACGCCGAAGAAGTGCTGCGCCAGCGCTTCACCCTGCAGATGGGCAAGGTCTCTATAGCCGCCATGCCGTCGTTTGCCGGCAGCCTGTTGCCGATCGCGCTGAAGGTCTTTCGCGGACGCTACCCGCGGGTCAACGTCGCGGTGCACGACGTGATCAACGAGCAGGTGCTGGAGATGGTCGATCACCGGCGGGTCGAACTGGGCATCGGCTTCGAGCCGGAATCGAGCAACCAACTGACGTTCACGCCGTTCTACACCGACCGTTTCGTCGCCGTGGTGCCCCAGGGATCGCCCCTGGCCGAGCAAGGCACGGTGAACTGGGACGAACTGCTGCACCACGACTTCATCACCCTGCAGCGGCCGTCGGCGGTGCGTCTGTTGCTGGAGCAGGATCTGCAGACCCAACACGGCAAGCTGTCGGTGGCCTTCGAAAGCCATCAACTGTCGACGGTGGGGCGCATGGTGGCCAACGGCCTGGGTGTCAGTGCGGTACCGTCACTGTGCATTCAGCAGATGGAGGAACTGGGCGCGCGCTGCATCGCCCTTGAAGGGCCTCGCATTGAGCGACGCATTGGCTTGATGACCCTGGCCGACCACAAATTGTCTGCCGCAGCACAGGCGTTGCGCGATGTGTTGATCGAGTGCGCGACCGCGAGTGCGACGGCTGATTCATTTACATGAATGGATGAATGACACGCCTTTTCGGCCACTTTCTGTAAAAAAATCACTGCGACGAGTTGCCGCATCCGGTATCGTTCGGCCATCTGAAACAAATTGTTTCAGATCATCCTTCTATAAAAATCGAACGAAAGGGGTTCCGCTTGGACTTGTCGTCTGCTGCCTGGGTGTTCCATGACACCCGGCTCATCATCTGCTGCCTGATCGCCATTGCCACCATCATCGTGCTGATCAGTGCCACCAAACTTCCGCCATTTCTGTCGATTCTGGTGGGTACTTTCATCGCAGGGATTGGAGCGGGGCTGCCAGCGGAGGCGGTTGCAAAGGCGTTCAGCAAGGGCGCGGGCGGGATTCTCGGGGAGGCGGGGATCATCATCGCGCTGGGGGCGATGCTCGGCGCACTGATGGCCGAGTCCGGCGCTGCCGACCGCATTGCCTCGACGCTGCTGGGGCTGGGCAAGGGCAGGACGCTGCCGTGGGTCATGGCACTGGTGGCGATGGTCATCGGCCTGCCGCTGTTCTTCGAAGTGGGCCTGGTGATGATGGTGCCGATCATCTTCGTCATGGCACGCCAGTCGAACCTGCCGCTGCTCAAGATCGCCATTCCGGCGCTGGCGGGCATGACCACCCTGCATGCGCTTATGCCTCCACATCCGGGGCCGCTGATCGCCGTCAGCACCTTGCACGCCGATTTGGGCCTGACCATGTTGCTGGGCCTGTGCGTGGCCATTCCGGCGGTAATTCTGGCAGGGCCTCTGTACGGCAACTGGCTGTCCAAACGCCTGCACATCGAAGCGCCTGCCGAACTGGGCGAGCTGTTTTCCGCCAAGTCCACGGTGGCGCGGCAGCCGGGTTTTGGTATCTCGCTGCTGATCATCCTGTTGCCGGTGATCCTGATGCTCGGCAGCACCTTGGCCAAAGTGGCGATGGAGCCTGAGAGCAGCGCGGCGCTGACCCTGAAATTCCTCGGCGAGCCGCTGGTGGCATTGGGTATCGCGGTGCTGGCGGCCACGGTGTGCCTGGGCTGGGCCAATGGCATTTCCCGCGAGCAGGTCGGTGGCACCTTGCGCAAGAGCCTGGCGCCGATTGCCGTGCTGCTGCTGACCATCGGTGCCGGTGGCGGCCTGAAGCAGACGCTGCTGGACGCCGGTGTCAGCCAGACCATCAGTAAAGTGGCCGAAGGCGCGCACATGCCCTACCTGTTGCTGGCCTGGCTGATCGCCGTGGCACTGCGTCAGGCGACCGGTTCGGCGACTGTGGCCACGACCACGACTGCAGGCATTCTGGCGCCGATGATGGCAGGCCTGGCCCCGGTCGAGGCCTCGCTGGTAGCGCTGGTGATCGGCGCCGGTTCGGTGTTCTTCTGCCACGTCAACGACGCCGGCTTCTGGATGGTGCGCGAGTACTTCGGCCTGCAGCTCAAGCAGACGCTCTGGGTTTGGTCGGTGCTGCAGACGATCGTCTCGGTGGTGGGGCTGATCGGTACGTCGCTGTTGTGGCATTGGTTGGTTTAAAGCACAACGCGTGACCTGTGGGAGCCGGCTTGCTGGCGAATGCGATGTTTCATTCACTGTTGCAATGTCTGATCCGACGCATTCGCCAGCAAGCCGGCTCCCACA
Source organism: Pseudomonas sp. 2 (assembly GCF_056627435.1). Lineage (NCBI taxonomy): Bacteria > Pseudomonadati > Pseudomonadota > Gammaproteobacteria > Pseudomonadales > Pseudomonadaceae > Pseudomonas > Pseudomonas sp. 2. Next base: position 25,971 of record NZ_JBWXNG010000018.1, on the reverse strand, counting down.
GGTTGATGATCTGCCTCTGGATCTTCATCACTTTCCAACGCCGATAGCGACTATCAAGACGACTGATTTCTGCTGGAAAGGCCCGGCGCGTAGCCTTGGCTTCATTCCAGAAACGAGCCGAATGGAGGCTCCCATGAATCGTCTTCTCGCCCTCGCCATGCTGTTTTCAGTCGCTGTTCTTTCCGGCTGTGCCGCTGGCAATCATCCTGAATTGCGCCCTTACACCGCTGAAGAAACCCATCAGTTGGCCCTCGAGGATCTGAACCGTCGCGGCCTGTCCTACGACGAATATCAGGCACGCAAAGCCCAGTTGATGGCCGAGCCGCAACTGCAGCAAGCCCGCGAATTCGATAGCCGTGGCGAGGTGAATGCCGAGGTCAGCGCTGCTTCGAAATCCCGTCAGGGTTGAGCCTTTCGAGTCAGACTGTTCGGGATAACAGTTTCATGTGTGATACGTATATCACTGAACTGTACGGGTAAAAGTCAGCCTCACTGTCCATGTGTTTCGGCCGCCGCTTTCGATAGCGTGACAGCCGTAAAACATGACATACCGTGGACCCGCATCATGCTGACTGCCGACCTCTTGCTTGCCTTCGTTCTTTTCGCTTTCGTCTCCTCGATCACGCCAGGCCCGAACAACACCATGCTGTTGTCCTCGGGCGTGAACTTCGGTTTCAACCGCACCATTCCTCATATGCTCGGCATCAGCTGCGGCTTCGCGCTGATGGTGCTGGCGGTGGGTTTCGGGCTGGGCGCGGTGTTCAAGGCGTATCCAGTGCTCTACACCATCCTGCGTTACGCGGGCGCGGCGTATCTGCTGTACCTGGCGTACAAGATCGCCACGTCCGGGCCGGTGGGCAGTGGCGCCGAGAGCAAGGGCCAGCCGATGAGCTACCTCAGCGCGGCGGCGTTCCAGTGGGTCAACCCCAAAGCCTGGGTGATGGCGGTCGGCGCGATCAGCACCTACACGCCCATGAACGGCTATTTCACCAACGTGGCGGTGATCGCCCTGGTGTTCGGCATCGTCAACCTGCCGGCGGTGGGCATGTGGGCGGGGTTCGGCAGCCTGCTGCGCAACGTCTTGCGCGATCCGTTGTGGTTGCGGGTGTTCAACGGGGTGATGGCGGCGTTGCTGGTGTTGTCGTTGTATCCGCTTCTTGAGCATTGATCGCCGGCGATGGCGTTCCTGGGATCGCCCCGCCGGCAAGCCGTCTAACGTCAGACCTGTTTCGACTTCGTCGAATCAAGATCAAGATCAAGATCAAGATCAAGATCAAGAGCGCTCTTCCTAACCTCAGATCTGTTTCGACTTCGTCGAGTTACTTGGAAAAGACCCCCAAGTAACCAAGGGGTCTTGCTCCTGGTTTGGGTCCTCCTTCGTCGGACTACCTTCATTCCGGCCTCGCTCCGTGGGCCCGGCGTGAAAGGGCCATCCATGGCCCACACGCCTCTCGCGGCATCCATGCCGCTCGACCCACTCCGCGAGACCTCCATTCGGCCTGCACCCAAGTCGCGATTGGTGGTGTCTGGGCTATCGCGCATGAAGATCAACATCAAAGGCAGATCAAAAGCGATTGAACGACACCGTCCGTAGCAGCATGGCTTGCCGGCGGGGCGATCTTGAGGGCGACCCGCGAGCAAGCTCGGCTGCTACGGAGGGCATTGCCCTCATGCTCTTGATCTGGCTTTTGATGTTGATCGCCATGCGCGATAGCTCAGACACCACAAAACGCGACTTGGGTGCAGGCCGAACGGAGGTCTCGTGGAGTGGGTCGAGCCGCATGGATGCGGCGAGAGGCGCGTGGGCCATGGATGGCCCTTTCGCGCCGGGCCCACGGAGCGGGACCGGAGCGAGGGAACCCGACGAAGTCGGGCCAAACCAGGAGCACAAGGACTTGGTTACTTGGTCCTTTCAAGTAACTCGACGAAGTCGAAACAGATCTGACGTTAGGAAGAGCGCTCTTGATCTTGAAGTGGCATATGCCCCAACCACAGCCTCGGATCTCAACGCGGTCCGAAAAAAACTGGCTCTGGCTTGCGGGCGATCGCCGGCAAGCCGGACTGCTACGGGACGGTGTTGGACACACTGGAACCTAAATCCAGTGTGCATAGGGCTCAAAGCGCCAGCTTCAAATGCCCGCCAGCCTCCTTGTGTCGCGCGTTCGTGCGGTGCTGCAACCCCAGCAGAAAATGATCCAGCCCGTCATGCAGGCGCTGGGTCAGCAACTCGTCCAGCTCGCCACCCAACTCACCTTCGCCGTAGCTGATCTGGCTGTCTATGGCGAACACCCCGTGCAGCACTTCCTGGCACTTGAGGGCCGAGAGCACCGGCTTGAGCGCGTAGTCCACCGCCAGCATGTGGGCGATGCTGCCGCCAGTGGCCAGCGGCAGCACCACCTTGCCGTGCAGCGAGCGCTCGGGCAGCAGATCGAGCAAGGTTTTCAGTGCTCCCGAAAACGACGCCTTGTACACCGGCGTGCCGATCAACAAACCGTCGGCCTTGGCCACCGCTTCGATAAAGGCGATCACCGCCGGGCTGTCGAAACGTGCGTAGAGCAGGTCCTCCGCGTTGAAATCCTGAATGCGCACAGCCTTGACGCCCACGCCTTGATCGCTCAGCCACTGCGCCGCGTGCTTGAGTACCACCCCTGAGCGCGACCGGGTCGAAGGGCTGCCTGAAATTGAAACCACCAACATGTTCTGATTCCTTGGGTCAGTCACCCGAGGTGCGAAAGGGCACCGTGCAGGCCGCGTACCACGCGAATGAAATGGGCAAAGAGACCCTGTAGCCCTTGCAAAGCAGCATGCGTGCCAGCCGCAGCAGCCCCGCAAAACCGCAGTGCAAAGCCTGCACGGTGGGTTGCCGCTTGCCGAAAACGCCAACAACTGTTGATTCACTGTTGCCATGGAAACACTCGAATCGCAGGCAAAAAAAATCCCCGCAGCCGGCCACTGCGAGGATTTTGATCTTGCTTTTAACTTGTAGCTTGCCGCTTGAAGCTTGCAGCGGCCACGGTCAGTTCCGGAACATCGCACCCGTCTGGATGATGTTGTTGGAACCCAGCAACTGGCTCACGTAACGGCTCCACCGGGTGATGTTGGCAGGGCCGACGAACACCACGTCCTGTGCCGACAGCTCGAAGCCCTTGGCCAGCGCATAAGCGGTAGGCTTCTTGGCGTTGAGGTGGTACACGGTGGCCGAGTGAGTCGCATCCTGGGCGCGAATCACGTACACGGCATTACCATCGGCGGCATCAGGGCTCAGGCCTCCGGAGGAGCCCAGCGCTTCAAGCAGCGTGATGCTGGTGACGCTGAACGGGATCACCTGAGGGCGCTGAACTTCGCCCAACACGTAGATCTTGTTCTTGGAGTTGCTGTTGAGGTGCAGGTAGTCGCCGTCCTTGAGGTAGATCTTGCTCAGTTGCGAATCCTTGCGGTTGAGCGAGTCGACGTCGATCACGTAGTCCTTGCCGTCCCGGCGCAGGGTCAGCCCCGCGAGGTTGGCGTCGGTCAGGTCAAGCCCGGCCTGGCTGATGGCCTGAACCAGGCTCAGCGGAATGTTGGTGATCGGCTGGGTGCCGGGGGTCTTGAACGCACCGGAGAGCAGCACGCGCTGGCTGTTGTAACGCAGCACCCGAACGTCAACCTTGACCTCGGTGTACTGCGGCAACAGGCCCATGCGCAGTTGCTCGCGGATCTGCGCGACGGTCTTGCCGGCGGCCTGGATGCGGCCGACATACGGGAAGAACACGGTGCCGTCGTTGAGCACTTCACGGGTGTTGGCGTCCAGCTGATCCTGAGAACCGGGGGCGGTCAGTTCAGGGTGCTCGAACACGGTCACCAGCAAGGTGTCGCCTGGCCCGACCACGTATTCCGGAGTCTTGTAGGTCAGCAGCTCCGGTGGCAACGGTTTGGCCGCAGCCGCCGCAACCTTCTGCTGTTGAGCCAGGGTGGCCGGGGTGATATTGACGAGCGTGACCGCGGGGCCGTCCGGGTCTTTTTCGGTTACGTCATCGAGGGACATGTACTGGCCTGGGGCGAATGCGCAGCCTTGCAAAACCAGACTGGAAAGCAGCACTACCGCTAACGTTACTTTCATATGAATGTTCCTTCTAATCCTAAAAGGTGCGTACTGGCACCGCAGTGATTTCGTTGCATCCCTTACTTACACCGTACGTCGGATCACAATCGCTCAAACACTCACGCACCTCCTGCCGAGCGTAGCTGCTACGGCCCAAGTTGTTTTTATTGGCAGATCGTTGTTGTTATCGAGGCAACACTAGAAAGCGTTCTTGTTGACGAAACCCTTGAAGAGCGTCAGCAGGATGATTTTCATGTCCAGCCAGACCGACCAGTGCTCGATGTACTGCAGGTCGAATTCCACGCGTTTCTGCATCTTGTCCAGCGTGTCGGTTTCGCCACGCCAGCCGTTGATCTGCGCCCAGCCGGTGATGCCCGGCTTGACCTTGTGCCGCAGCATGTAGCCCGACACCTGCTTTCTGTATTGCTCGTTGTGCGCCACCGCATGCGGGCGCGGGCCGACGATGGACATCTCGCCGCGCAGCACGTTGAAGAACTGCGGCAGCTCGTCCAGCGAGGTGCGCCGCAGGAAGCCGCCCAAGGGCGTGATGCGGCTGTCGTTGCGGGTGGCCTGGGTCACCACGGCGCCGTTTTCCTGCACGCTCATGCTGCGGAATTTCCACACCATGATCGGCCGGCCATCCAGGCCGTAGCGACGCTGGCGAAACAGCACCGGTCCCTTGGAGGTGAGCTTGATCGCCACCGCGATGACCATCAGCGGCAGGGCGATCATCGCCAGGATGACGCTCGACAACACGATGTCTTCCAGACGCTTGACCACGCTCCAGGCGCCGTCCATGGGCGAGTCGAAAATGCTGATGCTCGGCAGCCCGTTGATGCTCTCGCTGCGTGCGTGCAGCAGCTCGAACATGAACACGTCGGGGATCACGTAGACCGACGCGGTGGTGTCCGACAGGCCCTTGATCAGCTCCTGCAGACGCGCCTGGGCGCCCAGGGTCAGGGTGATGTAGACCTTGTCGATCTTGCCGTCGCGGGCGTCGTTGATCAGTTGATCCAGATCGCCGAGCACCGGGATGCGCCGGCCGATCTGCGCCAGGTCCATCTGCTGCGGGTCTTCGTCGTAGAAGCCCAGCAGGTTGAGACCCATCCACGGTGCGCTTTCGATGGACATCGCCAGGCGCTCGCCGCAATGGCCGGTGCCGACGATGGCCACGCGGCGGGTGTTGAAGCCCCGGGCGCGAAAGCTGTGCAACAGGCTGCGGATCGCCAGGCGATAACCGCACAGCGCCACCAGCACCGCAGCAAACCACGCCATCTGGCTGTTGTCGGCGAGGTTGGCCGGCTTGAGCAGCAGGTAATCGACGAACAGCAGCAGGACGAACGCCAGGCCCCAGTAGTTGGAGACCTTGATCAGTTCGCGCAGGATCCTTTCGCCGCGCCAGGAGCCGTACAGCTGGTGGTACTCGGCCAGCCAGTGAAACGCCACGGCGGCCAGCAGGATCTGCATCCAGATTTCAGTGCTCATGCCGGCGTCGGACAACAGGTTGACGCCGTAGCCGCACAGCATGATAACGGCCAGGTCCAGCAAACGGTGAGCGACAGACAGTGACGATTGATGAGCGTGCAAAATGCCGCGAAGAGGTGTGCTCATGGTTAATGCTCGCTCAGACGGATTTGATCGGAACAACGCGGGCGGAGAGCTCGTTGGCTGCCACATTCGGTGCTACTTGCGCCACTGGCGCGACTTGCGCAGGCCTTGCCGGCTCTGGTTGACGGGCCTGACGGCTGGCGCTCAGGCGCAGTTCGACGAACTGACGCATTTCCTGCTCGAAGCGCGCCTGGCTGAAACGCTCGGCGTTGGCGCGACAGGCCTGGGCCGTGATGCGCGGGCTGTTGGCCTCGAAGGTCTGCACCGCGTCGATCAGCGACGCCACGCTCTGCTCCTGATACAGCACGCCGGTGGGGTAGGCGTGGTCCAGCCCGCAGACGGTTTCCAGCACGCCGCCCTTGCCGAAGGCGATCACCGGTGTGCCGCAGGCCTGGGCTTCCACCGGGCTGATGCCGAAGTCTTCTTCGGCGGCGAACACGAACGCGCGGGCGTTGCGCATGTGCTCCTGCAACACGCTGAAGGGCTGATAACCCAGCAGCTGGATGTTCGGGGCGTGGGCTGCGGCGGCGCGCGCCTTGTCCATTTCCGGGCCGTCGCCGACCATCACCAGACGCTTGTCCGGCATCGCGGCGAAGGCTTCGACGATCATCGGCATGCGCTTGTAGGGCACCATGCGCGAGGCGGTGAAGTAGTAGTCCTGCTTGTGTTCCTGCAGGGTGAAGCCGCGGGTGTCGACCGGCGGGTAGATCACCGTCGATTCGCGGCGGTAGGCCTTGGTGATGCGTGCGCCGATGAAGTGCGAGTTGGCGATGAAGTCATCCACGCCGGCTGCGGTGCGCTGATCCCACATGCGCATGTAGTGCAGGATCATGCGCGCGACCTTGCCCTTGAGCCCGCGGCTCAGGTTGGCTTCGCGCAGGTACTGGTGCTGCAGGTCCCAGGCGTAGCGGATCGGCGAGTGCACGTAGCTGATGTGCAGCTGGTCAGGGCCGCACAGCACGCCTTTGGCCACCGCGTGGCTGCTGCTGATGATCAGGTCGTAGCCGGACAGATCCAGCTGTTCGATGGCCATCGGCATCAGCGGCAGATAACGCTGATAGCGGGTCCTGGCCTGGGGCAGGCGTTGAATGAAAGTGGTGGTCGCCACTTTGCCGCCCAGTTGCGCGCGGTCCTGATCGCTGAGGAAATCAATGACGGAAAACAGATCCGCCTCGGGCCAGATATTGATCAACGATGCCAGAACCCTTTCGGCACCGGCGTACGTCACCAGCCAGTCGTGGACAATTGCGATTTTCATTGGAGTTCTCTGCATTAACGGCTTTGAAAGACCCCGCACGTCGAGCGAAGCTCGCGCGGGCCCCAAGCGGTTTCATTTGCGCAGGCCGACTTCAAATACTGACTGGCTGCGTCCTTGCCTTGCGATTGTTGAGCCGTTTGCCCAGCTCGATGAACGGGTGTTCGATGCAGTGAAAGCACAGGTGCGCCGCGCCCAGCGTCAGCACCGTGGCGAATACCGCGACCACCAGCGCCGGGGCGCCGGTCGGTTCCAGCAACCATTGGGCGAGCATGCCCATGGTCGGGTGCAGCAGGTACAGCGAGTAGCTCACCGCGCCCAGCCACACCAGCGCCGGGTGGTCCAGGCGAACGCTGCGGGTCAGCAGCAGGAAGCTTGCGATGGCCACTGCGTAGGTGAAGCAGTAGCGCCCCCAGGTTTCCCCGGTGCCCATGTCCTTGCTGTAGGCCATGATCAGCGTCGGTGGCAGGACTACAGCGAAGGCGATCAGCAGCATCTTGAGATTGCGCGTCAGCTCCTGGCTGTGTTCGGCCAGCAGCCACTGGCGCCAGATCGAACCGAAGAACATCAGCGACAGGGCCAGCGGCAGTGCCACCGGCAACTTGCGGTCAGTCACCGCGCGCACGATGCTCATCGCCAGCGCCACCAGCAGAAACCCCAGCGAGCAGCGCGCGCGAAAGGTCTGGTCGTACAGCTTGCCGCCGATGAACAGCACCAGGCACAGCCCGTAGAACACCAGCTCGATGAACAGCGTCCAGTACAGCCCGATCACGTCATCGAACCCCAGTGCGGCCTGGACCATGCTCAGGTTTGCGACGAACTGGGCCAGTGACGGCAGCGGCGCGCCGGTCAGCTTGAGCAGCAGCACGAACACCAGCAGCGACAGCCAGTACGCCGGATACAGGCGCATGAAACGCGAGATCAGAAAGCGCCGCGCGCCGTCGGGAACAGGCTTGAGGCTGTAAGGAATCACCACGCCGCTGATCATGAAGAACCACAGGACGCCGAGCTTGCCCGGGTCGATCAGCGCATCGAACACCCAGACATGCCCGATGACCGGCAGATACAGGTGCGTGAACACCACCATCAAGGCGGCGATGCCACGCAGCGCGTCGAGATAGGCCAGACGTTTCATGGGCGTGCCTCACAGCTTGCTGGACGATTCACGCCGCAGGCCGTCGGTGCCCGCAGGCGGGCTGGCGCGACGGTCGCGGGGCTGGTTGAGCAAGACATCGATGCGGTGCGACACCCGCCGTGCCGACTCTTCCCAGGAAAACCGCGCCACGTTATTCAGGCCGCGCCGGCGCAGGGACTGGCGCAGCGGCAGATCGGTGAGAATGCGTTCCATGGCCGAGGCCATGTGGGTGATGTCCAGCGGGTCGAAGTACAGCGCGCTGGCTTGCAGCACTTCCGGAATCGACGCCGCGTTGGCCGCCAGCACCGGGCATCCGCAGGCCTGGGCTTCAAGGGGCGGAATGCCGAAGCCTTCGTACAGCGACGGAAACACGAACGCGGTGGCGCCCTGGTACTGGGCGATCAGCTCGTCGTCGCTGAGCCGGCCGAGAAACTTGATGCGCGAATCGCGGCTGGCCAGGCGCTGCAGGTTGTCATCGGCGAACACGTCGCTGGCGCCGCCGACAATGTGCAGTTGCAAATCGTCGTGATTGCGCAGCATCAGGAAGGCCTGAATCATCCGGCTGAAATTCTTGTGCGCGCTGGGGGAGGACACCGCCAGCAGGTATTGCGCTTCATCTTTGAGCGGCGGCCCCGGCTGGAACTCGCCGCTGACTGCGTTGGGCACCACGAAAATCTTCTTTTCCGGGTAGTTGTAGAACTGCGAAATCTCGCCCCGGGAAAAGTTGCTGACCGTCAGCAGCGCCTTGATCCGCGAGAGCATGATCGGCGTCATGGTCCGGTACAGCAGACGAAACAGGCGGGTGTAGCTTTCCGGATGGCGCACGTAGGTGACGTCGTGGTGGGTCGCGATCTGATTGCCGTAGAGCAGTGGCGCGGTGCTGCACAGCGACACCAGAAGCGGATTGCCCTGGCTGCGCAGGTACAGCGGCAGATCCAGTTGCTCCCACAGATGGCCCGAGTGGCGACCGATGCATTGCACGTCCAGCGCGCGGGCCGAGTCGTGCATCTTGATGCCGTGGGGCGCGACGAACACCACATCGTCGCGCAGCTGTTTGAGGGCCAGACACGTCTGTTCCGCGAAGCGCTGAACGCCACGCAATTCCTGGGTGAGAAAACGTGCATTGATCACAATCATTGTGGGCGACCTGTTGAAGAGATGAGGGGGTCGTGAAGTCCGGGGTTTCGAATCCAATCCGTTCTCACGTAGCAGCACGGCTTGCCGGCGGGAGCGGTGTGTCAGCCGATACATCTGTCACAGACACACCGTCCCGCCGGCAAGCCGTGCTGCTACGGGGCGAGCGGTGAACGTTAATCAGGGCAAGGCAAACAGCGCCGGGCGGGTGCCCAGGCTGATGATTTTCGGGAACTCGTCGATCGGCACTTGCGCCGAGCAGCGGCCCTCGTTGCAATTCCACGGGATGCCGCTGTCGACCTGGCCGTTGGCAGGCTCCCGTGTGTCGATGTATTGCACGTTGCCGCGCAGCACGCTGCTGGAGTCGATCTTGATCGAGCGCGGCAGCCCGGCGGTCCAGGCGACCATGATCTGGTCCGAGCCACGGGCGAAGCGCAGCAGGTACTGCGAGTCGATTTCACGACTCTTCTCGGCGTCATAACGAAACTGATGCAGCGTCGGGCTGATGGCCTTGAGCGTCAGGTACGCCTGCTTGATCGTGAGGTCCTGATCGAGCAGCCCGAAGTTCTGTTCCGGGTCGGTGCGGTCGGGGCCGTCGTTGAGCAGGCCGTTCCACCACATGCCCTTGATGTTGGGCATGGTCTGGGCGAGAAAGAAACTGCGCGCCAGAAACGCCGCCTGGGTCTTCTCGTCACCGCCGCAGCGCCCGTCATTGCTGGGCCAGCCCATCTCGGTCAGGTACAGCGGAACCTCGGTCTTGTTTCGGGTCTTGTCCTTGAGATCCTCGTTGATCCTTCTTAGCCACGCGATCCAGTTTTCCGGCGTGTTGCGTTCGTCCGAGCGGCAGTGCACGTAAGGGTGCAACGACAGACCGTCGACATGGTTGAGAATGCCGGACTCCACCAGCCGGTCGGCGAACCCCAGGTCCATGCCCTGGCTGGTCACGGCGCCTGCCAGGATCACCATGGGCCGCTGGTTGGCGCGAATCCGTCGGGCGGCTTCTTCGACCAGTGTGCTGTAGTCCTTGGCGAAGGCCGGGTCGACCGGATTTTCCTTGTCCCACTCGTTCCAGATTTCGTAGAAGTCCACGCTGTCGGTGAGCTGGCGCGTGACGAAGCTCACGTAGTTCGAATAGGCATCGCGAACGTTGGGTTTACGCGGTTTGGCGTAGTTGTCGTAGAACGGGTTGCCGTAGCCGAGCACCAGCAGCGGGCGCAGATGATGCTCCTGCGCCTTGCTCAGATAGGCCTGCCAGGCCGGTTCGATTCTCATCAAGCCCCGTCGGGGCTCGGCGCTGGACCAGTAGGCGTCATCGCGTACTGAATCCACGCCGGCTGCCTCCAGCAATTGCAGCGCCTTGGCCGACGTCGAATTCTTGTTCATCAGGTGGGTGTCGACCCCGATGATGAACGACTCGTCGGCAAAGCCTGAGCTGCTGATCAACAGACCCAGCAGCAGGACCGATAAGGGTCGTCGTAACCTCGTCAGGCGCGTGATGGGCATGGCTTGTCTCAGTGAAGAGGCACGGTCCGGAGCGCTCGCTCAGTTTGGTCTCGGGCCGTTGGCAAATGAAAGCGGCCCCTTCCACGCCTGGGCCGCACGTCTTCAAACTGTATGAGGCAAGACCGTCGTATCACGGTGCGCAATGTTATCGAGCAGGGTCTGGTCGAAGATGCTCTCGTAGCTGTCGAGCATCAGCTCCAGGTTCAACAGCGCCGCGACGCTGACGCGCGCCTGGCTGCTCAGCCGGGCCAGCAGGTCCGGTTGCTGGTGCAGCCGGAGCATCGCGTGGCCCAGCGAATCAGGATCGTCGGGCCGGCACAGCAGGCCGTTGAGCGGGTCCTGGATGATTTCCGGCAAACCGCCCATGCGGCTGGCGATCACCGGCACCGAGTGGGCGCAGGCCTCGACGGCGACCATGCCGAAAGGTTCGTTCCACAGCGACGGCACCACCGCGACGTCGATCTGGCTGTAGAAGGCCTCGGGCTTCTGGTAGCCGACGAAACTGATGTTGGGCGACGTGGCCAGCGCCTTGAACGCAGCTTCGTCGTCCGCTTGCCCGCGCCCGGCGATCTGCAGGGTGGCGTTGAACGGCAGACGCTGAAACTGTTCGATGAGCCAGCGTACGCCTTTCTGCTCGGACAAGGTGCCCATATATCCGAAACGCAGCGGCGTGTTCTTCATCGACGGGTCCAGCTCACGCTGTTTGCTGCGTGAAGTGCGTGCCGGCGCGTAGGGGCTGGCGTTGTGCACCACGTAGCCTTTGGCCGCGCTGAAGTAACCGCGCTTCTGCAGTTTTTCCAGAATGAACTGGCTCACCCCGACCACCGCCGACACCTGCGCGGAGCGGGCGTCGTGACCCTTGCGAAACGACTGGCAACTGCTGCATTGCTGCTGGCAGCAGACGCCGCGCTTGAACATGCTGCTGCTCGGGCACATCAGGTACATGTCGTGCAGCACCTGGACGATGGGCAGGCGGGCGGCGCTGATTTCGTCCCACACCGACACCGACCAGCCGGCCAGATTGTGGCAGACCACCAGTTGCGGCTCTTCGCTTTTGATCACGTCCCGCACATAGCTGCGCATCGCGCCGTTGTAGCGGTCGCGCAGGTGCCAGCCCAGACGCAGCAGGCGGCCGGGACGCTTGGCGCCGAAGTGCCAGTAGAAGTTATGAAGCCCTGCGCGGTAGACCTTCACGCCATTGACAGTCTCGGCGTTAAGGCCCGCATCGGGTCCGGTCACCAGCACGCTGACCTGGCAGCCGCGTTGTTGCAGGCCTTCGACGGTGCGCTGGAGAATGATCTCCGCGCCGCCGCCGACGTGAGGTGAATACAGGCTGCTGATGAACAGGATTTTCATAATGGATACGACTGATTCAGGCCCAGGACGCCGGACTCACCGTCACGGATGGCTTTTTCGATCAGGCTCAGGCGCTCTTGCGCGCCGCGCCGTTTGGCGATCAGCCGCAACAGGCGGAAGAACACCCAACGGTTGAGGCTGTAGAGCAGCGACGAGTTGGCCCAGACGTTCTTGTCGAACCAGGCCTGATTGCGCGCCCCGTAGTAGGCGCGCAGATCCGAGCCGCCCAACAGGAAGCTCTCGTAGATGTTGTTGGTGCGCGCCTTGATGTTCCAGGAGTTCTCCAGGTCATCGAGCACCGCGTCCGGCACCAGAAAGATCCGCCCGCCGCCTGCGGTGATACGCCAGGTGTACTCGCTGTCGTCGGCGTAAAGCAGCAGGGCGTCCAGCGGCAGGCCGATCTTGCGGTACAGGTTGCGGTGGGCCAGCAGCCCGCCGTAGGTCGCGAACGGCAGTTGCACCATGCCCATCTTGTCCTGGGAGCGTTGTGGCGCGCCCCAGGGCAGGCGCCGCCAGATCTTGTACGGCAGCTGGGCGATGTGAAAGCCGAAGAAGCTGGAGCGGCGCTGAATGGCGAAGCGCTTGGGCACACCGGCGGCGATGTCGGCCTGATGGGTGGGGCGAAAGCCCAGCACCGCGGCCTTTTCCTCGCCGTCGACGCGTTTGCGCTCTTCGAGCACTTCATGCAGCGTGGCGATGGCGTTGATGGTCGGCGCGTTGTCATCGTCCATCAGCCAGATGTGCTCGGCACCGGCGTCCAGCGCCGCCTGGATGCCCACCGAGTAACCCCGGGCGGAACCGGTGTTCTGGTGCAGATAGATCACGCTGACTTCGTCCGGCCAGGTGCGGCGCAGGGTTTCCAGCGGCGCGGTGGAGGCGTTGCTGACGATGATCACGCGGTCGATCAGCGGGCTTTCCAGCGAACGGCTGACCAGCGTGTGCAGGTAGTTGAAACGGTCACCATAGGTGAGCGTCACCAGCGTCGTTTTTCGGGTCATGGTGAGTTTCCGGGCGAAGAGGGGTCAAGAGGCTGAAAGCGTCAGCCCCGAAAGCGTCTTGGGTTGTGAACCTGGATGTGAGAGTGGTTGCGATTGAATGTGGGAGTGAGCTTGCTCACGAATACGTAGCGAATGGACCTAAGCCTTCGTGAGCAAGCTCACTCCCACAGATCGTTTATTCACACAGGGCTCGCGCTGGACTCAGGCCTGCACCTGCATCCGCGACAAACTGCTGACCGGCAAGGTCACTTTCTGTTCACGGTGCAGCAGGTTGAGCAGGATCACCGCGCGTTCGTCGCCGTCGGCCGCGAGGAAGATCGCTTCGACGTCGTTGAAACCTTCGGCGGTGATGCGCACCGCTTCGCCGTGCTGGAAGGGCTCCTTGGGCGGCGGCGCCAGCAGGCGTTCGCGGATCTGTTCGATCAGCTGGTCCTTGACCGGGATCGGCATGCCGCCGAAGGTCACGATCCGCGCAACGCCCCGGGTGGAGCGGATCGGGTACCAGTTGTCGTGGGTCTGGTCCATGCGGATGAACAGGTAACCGGGAAACAGCTCTTCCTCGGCCGCAGCCCGTGAGCCGCGTTTCTTTTCACCCTGCTTGACCGGGCGATAGCATTCAAAACTCTGGCGTTGCAGGTGTTCCTGCGCGCGCGCTTCCTGACGGGGTTTGGTCTGGATCAAATACCAGCGTGCCAGGCTTGAGGTGCAATCGGTCTGAGACATAATCCTTCACTCCACTGCCATCCGGTTCTGACCCGTCAACACAACGTTCGGGTGCTTGAGCATCTCAAACAGAAAACCTTTTCCCTGTGGCTCGTCACCCTTGTCCAGCGTGAAACTGGTCAGCATCTGCTGAATCTGCTCGACGCAGTTGAACATGAGCACATCGATAATAGACAGGTTTGCGACGAAGGGATGCTTGAACTGCCGATAGACCACCGGGTCCATGCGGAAGAAATGCACCTTCATGCCGTGCTGGGCGAACAGCTCGCGGTCGTACAGCACCGAGCCACCTTCAGGGTTGATGAAGGTGGTGGCGGCAAAGGTCTGGACGATGCGGATCACCCGGTCCTGCTTGTCGGTCGGCGTGCCCACGCTCAGGTCCGAGCCGCGCATGATCGGCGTGACGATGTGCAGATAGGCGCACAGTTCGCGGATCGCATGCTCGGCGTACAGCGCAATGTTCTGCTGTGGAAAGCGGATCAGCCGTTCGATCAGCGGCATCACCTGGGCGAAGTAGGGCGCCTTCTGGTAGTTCTGCGAGATCTGCCGGATCAGCCGCTCGCCCTCGGCCGTGAAGTTGTCGCACAGCTGGCGCTGGTTGATCGGCAGTTCGAAGCGGTCCTTCTTCAGCGGAAAGGTGATCAGTTTCGCTTCGCCGTTGCACAGGATCCGGTTGCGGTTGACCCAACCGGACCTGATGTATTGCAGGTCATCGCCCAGAACGAAGACATCTGCGGCGGCTATCAACTGGAAGTAACCCAGGTAAGGAAACAGGTAGGGCTGCATCATTGCTATGGTCCGGGCCATCTCTAACTCCTGTCATGTTGTCTGGCTCTGGGGCCGGATTGATCGAAGGCCGAGGTCTGCCCCGTGGCTCACTTGCGCACGGTGGTGTAGTCGTAGCCGTAGGCTGCGCAGTCGTAATCGGCGGTCGAGGCCTTGCGCAGTACACCGTTGAAAATTGCACCCTTGATCAGGATGCCGTTGTGCATCAGGCGACGTTTGCTGGCTTCGATTTCCTTGGCGGTGGAGAGGCCGAAGCGGGTGACCAGCAGGCATGTGCCTGACTGACGCCCCACCAGCGTGGCGTCGGTGACCGCCAGGATCGGCGGGGTGTCGACGATCACCAGGTCATACAGCGGCGACAGGTCGGTGATCAGCTTGTTGAAGTTGTCGTGCATCAACAGCTCCGACGGGTTGGGCGCCGCGAAACCACAGGAGATGAAGTCCAGGTTGCGCACTTCGGTGTGGTTGATCACTTCCTTGCTTTTCAGCCGCGCGGCCAGGGTGTCCGACAGCCCGTGCTTGGGCGTCAGGTTGAACGTCTTGTGCAGGTAGCCACGGCGCATGTCGGCATCGATCAGCAGCACGCGCTTGCCGGTCTGGGCAATGATCACCGCCAGGTTGCTGGAGACGAACGACTTGCCCACGCCCGGGGTCGGGCTGGAAATCATCAGCACGTTGTTGCGCGCCTCCAGCATCGCGAAGTGCAGGCTGGTGCGCAGGCTGCGCAGCGACTCGATCGCCAGTTCCGTTGGCGCGCTGACGCTGAGCAGGCGCGGTTCCTTGTTGGCGCCGCGGGCCTGGCTGCTCTTGTCCATGCGCTCCTGCTGACGGGAAAACGGCAGCGAGGCATAGACCGGCATGCCGAGGTTTTCGATCACGTCCGGGTTATCCACCCCGCGATAGAAGGCCTGGCGAACGAACACGGCACCCACGGCCAGCAGAAGACCTGCCAGGGCGGCGACCAGCACGATGATTTTGCGCATCGGCTTGACCGGCTCTTCGACGTTGGCGTCGGCGTTGTCGATGATGCGCACGTTGCCGATGCTGCCGGCACGCAGAATGTCCTGCTCTTGGCTCTTGTCCAGCAGCAGGGTGTAGGTCTGCGAAGTCACTTGCATGTCGCGGGTCAGGCGCAGCAATTCCTGCTGGGTGGCGGGCAGGGTTTCGATCTTTTTCAGCAGCGCCGCCTTCTGCGCTTCGACCTGGCTGATCTGCGTCATCAAACCGCGATAGGTCGGGTGTTCCGGGGTGTACAGGCGTTCGACGTCGACCCGCTTCATCTTCAGGTCCGACAGCGTGCCTTCAAGCTTGACCACCTGATCGAGCACCGATTTGGTTTCCACGCTCAGGTCCACCGACTTGGCGCTGGTCTGGAAATTGTTCAGGGCAATTTCCGATTGCTCCAGCTGTTTGCGCACCGCGGGCAGTTGCGAGCGCAGGAATTCCAGGCGCTGAGCCGCTTCGGCCGAGCTGCGTTCGACGTTCTGGCGCACGTACAGGCGGCTGACTTCGTTGAGGATGCGCTTGGCCTTGACCGGATCAGGGTCCTGGATCGACAGGTAGACGATGCCGGAATCCTTGCCCGCTTCGAGGATTTTCAGGCGGTCCTGATAGTCCAGCGCCGAGGTCAGGGTGCGTTGGCGAATCACGGTGAACTCGGTGCCAGGGCGACCATTGAGGGCGGCGACCTGAATCTTCACGCCGCTGCCTTCGACGGTCTGCGCCACCGGGCCGCTGAGCAGCTTGTTGTGGTCGCTGTCGTACAGGCTGAAGGTGTCAGGCTTGTCCACCACCATGGTCATCTTGTCGCCGAGCAGCGCGTCAGGCACTTCCAGCTGGAAGATGTCGATCTTCTCGCCGCCCCAGGCGTAGCTGTCCAGGCCGAACAGCGGCGAGGCCAGTTCGCCCTCGTGGTCGGGCTTGAAGTGGCGCGCCATGTAGCCGCCGATACCGGGCACGTATTTGGGCTTGGCGATGATGTTGAGCTTGAGGTCATCGACCACTTTGCCCAGCACCGCGCGGGATTTGATCAGCTCGATTTCGGTGGTCGCCTGGGACACCGACAGCGGTTTGCTGCTGATCTCGGTGCGGCCCTCGATGCCGATTTTCTTCGGCTCGATCTGGATCATCGCGTTGGCCTGGAAGATCGGCGTGGCGAGGATGGCGTAGGTCAGCCCGAGCAGGATGCAGACGCCCATGATCGAGCAGATCATGACCTTGTGATCGAACAGGGTGCGCAGGATGGTCGCCAGGTCGATCCGGGAGTCCTGGACTTCTTCCAGGGAAGTGCGGTTCATAGCGGTCATTTATCTCGGATCTCCTGACTGAAGATAAGGAAGCCAGTCGTCGACACAACGCGAGAGCAACTCGTAGGTCTGTTCAAAGGCTAATTTCGGGCGCCGATACGGGTCGGCTATTTCCATGTCCTGTTGCCATTTGCCGATCAGAAACGTCTTGCCACGTACTTCGGGCGCGAGCTTGAGCACGCTTTGCATCTGCCGGTGTTCCATCAGCAGAATCAGGTCCGCGTCGTAGAGCATCTGCCGGACCATTTGCCGGCTACGATGGCGGTGCGCCTCCACGCCGTTGACTTGCAACACGGCGCGGGCGAGAGGATCCATGGTTGAGCTGAGCATGGCGTGGGTGCCTGCCGACGAGATCGCGACATTGGGATTCTGTACGCGCTGTAGCAGCATCGCTTCGGCCATGGGGCTGCGACAGATATTGCCGACGCAGACCACCAGGACGTTACTGAACATGGCCTTTGCTGAAGGTCGACATCAGCCGCTTGCTGATGTTGAAGCTGAAATTGCGCGCCACTTGCAGCAGCGTCAGGATCTTGCGCTGCGGGGTGATCGCCGACAGCGAGTAACCGACCATTTCCATCAGAAAGTGCTCGTAGAGTTCCTGGTTGCCCAGGCGGTGGTAGTAGTTGGCCAGGGCGCCGGACGTCTGCAGCGCCATGTGCAGTTTTCGCTTGCTCGACCGCATGGAGAAGATCCCGCCCAGGTGCAGGCGATAGGCCGCAGGCTTGATCTCGGCCATGAACTTGCCCTTGCCGTAGGCGCCCAGCAGCGACCACCAGACCAGGTCGTTCAGCGGTGCGGCCACCAGCTCCTTGGGCAGCGAGTCGAAGACGTTGCGAAACACCGTGGTCAGCGTCGAGATCGGCCGGGTCTTCTGCAGCTCCAGCGCCGAGGCGTCTGCGCGCAGCTTGCCCTGCAACTGGATGCCGTACTGGCCGTTGGTGTCGAAGGGGATGGCGTCGTGGTAGGTCAGCACGTAATCGGGGTGGCTTTCGAGAAAGTCCACCTGGATCTGCAGTTTGCGCGGGTCGGTCCAGTAATCGTCACCTTCGCAATAGGCGATGTAGCGGCCACGGGCCTGGCCGAACAGGCCGGGCACCGACGACTTGCCTTGCGAAAACTGGTTCGTCTCGTGAAAGAAGGTGCGGATCAACGTCGGATAACGCGCGGCGTAGTCAGCGATGATGCGGGTGGTGGCGTCGGTGGACGCGTCGTCGTTGACCAGGATTTCGAAGTCGAACGTCGTCTGTTGCATCAGAAAGCCGTCCAGCGCTTGTGCGATGTAGGCTTCCTGGTTGTAGGCCGGGCAGACGATGCTGACCAGAGGAGTACTGCTTGACGAGGCGTTAGCCTTATTGCTGGAAGCATCCATGGCTCAAATACTCGGTTTGCTGAACAAGACGGAAATCTTCGTCACCAGTGGCTTGTAGCTCGCTGCTACCACCATCAGCGTGATCAGGCCGCTGACGGCCAGACCCATGAACGTGTTGAAGCGGTTGTCGCTGGCGATCAGCCGCAGCACGGGCTCGCTGATCGCAAGACCCGCAGCGGTCATCACGCTGATGCGGATGATGTCGCGCAGCCATTGGCCGTGAATCCCCGGTGCCAGACGCTGATGCACGATGGCCGGCCAGATGGCGAACGACACCACGCGCAACACGAACCAGGCGACGGCAGCGCCCAGCGCGCCCTGGTAGTGAATCGCCAGCAGCATCACCGGCACCGTGATCAGCGTGGAAACCAAGCTGTACCAGACGTGCAGACGCATCTGCCCATAGGCGTACTGCAGGTAGAACTGAAAGGCGCTGACCGCCATGATCGCGCTGCCCAGCGAGTACCACGGCAGGATCGAGCGGCTCCACTGGGCGGCCGCCTGATCGCCGGACCAGGCGTACACCATGTCGTAGGCGTGCAGGGCAATCAGTGCCGCCAGCGGAAACAGAAACGTGCAGACAAAACGGTTGGCCGCCAGAAACAGGTTGTGCATGTCGTCGCGACGACCCTCGGCCATCAGCACCGTCAGGCGTGGCAACAGGGTCTGCGCCAGCGGGTTGCTCAACATCAGGATGCCGGTGCTGATCAGCGCCACCAGCGAGAAGTAACCGTATTCGTTGAGCGGCAGCAGTTTTGAAAGCGCCACCTTGTCGATCTGGGTCAGCACGATCCACAACACCGCTGTGCCTGACATGCCGGCAGCGAACGGCACGATCGGCTTGACCAGTTTCCAGTCGAAGCCGGTCAGCCACTTCGGCGTCGGCATCTGTTTGTAGGCGCGCGCCGCGAAGATCAACGTCTCGATCAGGCCGACCAGCACCTGAAACGCGAAGAACGTCACCGGGTCGCTGGAGATCGTGCTCACCAGCAGCAGGCCGCCGAAGTAGCGCAGCGTGGCGATCACCACGTTGGCGATGTTCAGCCAGGCGTGCTGCTCAAGGCCTTGAATCCCGCTCTTGTAGAGCGTGGAAAACAACCGCAGCGCGACCACGATGCCCATCAGGCTGATGCACTGCACCAGGGTCTGGGTCGACAGCTCCTTGGCATTGAGCCAGTGCACTGCGATCCAGTCGCTGCCCAGGTACATCGCCACGCAGCAGAGGCTGGCCAGCGGCAGGAAGATCAACTCGAAGGAACGCAGCAGGCGGCCGGAGAAGTGATCCAGTCTGTCGCTCGCCTGCTGATGGGCCACGGCCCGTACCAGGCTGGGTGACAAGCCGGCATCGAGCAGTTGCAACCAGGCCTGCAGCACCGAAAAGAACCCGATCAGGCCATACGCCTCGGCGCCCATGTGGCCGAGGTAGAAAGGCATGATCAGGATTCCCACCAGCAGCGCGTAGGCCTGTCCCGCGTAGCTCAACGCAGTGTTGCGTATGACTGAGCGCCTGTTTTGCATGTCCGTACGTCCTGTCTCATTAGATGACACGGGCCAGGTTCGGGCTCTGATACGTGGCGCTGGCTGGGCTGCACTCGGCGAGCACGGTCTGGATCACGCGGTCCTGATCCTCGCGGGACAGGCCCGGGTAGATCGGCAGGCACAGCACCCGTTCGCTCAGGGAGCGCGAGGCGGTCTGGGCCGCCTGCGGCTGCAGGTATTCCAGGGTGTCCAGCGACGGATAAAAGTAACGGCGCGGGTTGATGCCGTTGGTGTTCAGCGCACCGCGCAGATTCAGCAGCTGCTGCTCGTCGCGCAGGGCGATGGGGTAGTAGCTGTTGTTCAACTGGCTGTCCGCTTCGGGCTGTTGCAGCTGAACGTAGTCGCGCAGGGCGGTGGTGTAGCGCTCGGCAATCTCGGCGCGTTGCGCCAGGATGTTGTCGATGTCGTCGAGAATGCACAGGCCCATCGCCGCCGAGAACTCGTTGAGCTTGGCGTTGATGCCGATGCCATCGATCTTGTCGACGTCGGCGATGCCGAAGTTGCACAGCAGATAGACGCGGCGGGCCAGGTCATCGTCGTTGGTGATGATCGCGCCGCCTTCGATGGTGTGGAACAGCTTGGTGGCGTGGAAGCTCAGGGTGCTGATGTCGCCCCAGTTGAGCACCGACTGCCCGGCGTGGCGTGCGGCGAAGGCGTGGGCACCGTCGTACACCACTTTCAGATTGCGCCGACGGGCGATCTCCTCGATGCGCTCGACTGCGCAGGGGTTGCCGAACACGTGGGTGCCGACGATACCGGTGGTGTCGGAAACGATGCGGCTTTCGATGTGCTCAGGCGAGATGTTCCAGGTCTGGGCGTCGATGTCGGCGAAGATCGGACGAATGCCTTCCCACTGCAGCGAGCTGCTGGTGGCCACGAAGCTGAACGGGGTGGTCACGGCGCTGCCGGTCATGCCCAGGGCGCGGTAGGCCACTTGCAGGGCCAGGGTGCCGTTGTTGGTCAGGAGCACGTGCTTGACGCCCAGGTAATCCTTCAGGCGCTGCTCCAGCTCGCACACCAGTGGGCCGTGGTTGGTCAGCCAGCCGCGCGCGTAGATGCCTTCGACGTAGTTCTTGAACTTGTCGATATCGCCCAGGTAGGTCTTGGTTACGTTAATCATCGTGATCTCCATGTCTGACGCAATGCGGTGAAGGCTTGCAGCGGCTGGCGGGCCTGACCTGAAAGAGCGGCCTAGCCTCGGGGGGAGGCAGAAGGACGGTTGCCGGCTTTATTGCTCATTCGTCGTGCCCGGCCCTGGTTGATCCGCAGGATCAGCCGAGTGGCCAGGCTTCCTGTGTGTGGGTCGCCGAAATGAAACAGCGCGGTGGCGCGCTTGACCTCGGGGCCTACGGGTTTGTTGGCGTGCAGGGTGCGATAGCCCCAGAAGAAATAAACGTTGCCAGGCTCAAGGCGCAGGATGTAGGGCTTGAGCCACCTATGGTCCATGCCCTTGACGATCCAGCTGCGGGTGAACTTGTTCTGCAGCAGCGCCTTCTCGATGACGTTGAAGAACACCCAGTTGCGCACCCGACGAATATTGGGAAACAGCATCAGATCGCCGCGTTGTTCACCTTCGCTGGGGATGAACACAGGGATAAGTGCGGTGACCAGGCTGGCGTCGTAGTGAAATGCATTGGACTCGCGCGTCCCCTGGTTGCCTTGTACGCAGCGCAGTACCGGGAAGATCCGGTCGCTGCTGGCATCTTTGCCGGCGGCATGTTTATAGAGGCCTGCCAGCAACAGCCTGAAGCGCATATCGGACCAGTACTGCGCCAGCAGGCTTTCACCGAGCATGTCCTGGCCGTGGTACGCAAAGTATTCGCCTTGATGCTTTTGCGCCTGGGCGTCGGTCCAGCTGCGCAGTTGCTCAAGATCGGTCGGCGTGACCGCGCCACTCAATTGTGCAAAGCCGTTGGTATCGATTTCGTCAGCCAGGCGTTGGACCAGCCGCTCATCCATGTCGAAAGATAAAGGCATTGCGTTGCGCCCCATTGAAAGTGGAAGGGGGCACGGCGGATTGTCGTTCGGGGTTCAGGCACGCTACCGCCCGAATCTGCAGATCCTGCCGCGCGTTTCGCTGTCGGTTACGCGAAGGGCTCAAGGAATCGTCGGGCAAAGCTACCGCCCTACCGAGCACTTTCAGTAACGTGAGAAAAGTTTCTTCAGGCCAACAGATGCCCACCGGCGCAAGAAACGCACCGTGGTGTTCACTAACTTCGTTGGCAAAAACAGAACCGGAAAAGTCGAAATGTCTTCTGCGCGCAGCGTTAGGGTTACGCGGCTGAAACAGGAAAACATTGGACACGCATATATATCGACGGCAGCGCTTTCCCTGTCAAACGATTTCGCCAACATTCTGTTAAATTTTTGATAAACGGGGTGCTGGGTAGTTTAACTTGTTGATTTATATGGAAGTCAAAAAAACATCAGTGCCCCCATCCGGTGCGTTGACGCTTTTCAGGCGATGGGCTGTAAGGCCCGTGAGCAGGGCCTGGAGCCCATAAAGACGATTTTCCAGCGTCAGAAGTCAGGCAGCGATCAGGGCGAACAATTTTATGGCGCTCATTAATTGAACGTATTTTTAGCTTTGTTAGTTGGCCAGTGAGTGGGAGTTTGATACTTGCTAATTAGCGGTGTCAGCGAAAGCTGACAAGTTCAAGTGAGCATCGGCTTACTTGGCTATTGGTGTTCGTTATTTAGACCGCGATATGCAGGGCGCTGGCCGTCATCGCCCGACACGCCTGCACGGTTGCTCCGGCCTTGGCAGTGCTCCATCATCTGCCGGGTACAAAGAAAAAAATCCGGGTTAGCAGGAGAACCAATGAATACGCAGTCGAAAACCAGTGCAGTGGTGGCGCAACGCCTGGCGCAGGCACGCACCCTGATGAGTCGTGAAGGTATCGATGCCTGGCTGGTGCCATCGGCCGACCCTCATCTTTCCGAATACCTGCCGGGTTATTGGCAGGGGCGCCAATGGTTGTCAGGTTTCCATGGTTCGGTCGGGACCTTGATCATCACCCAGGATTTCGCGGGCGTCTGGGCAGACAGCCGCTATTGGGAGCAGGCCACCAAGGAGCTGGCCGGCAGCGGCATCGAACTGGTCAAGCTGCAGCCCGGTCAACCCGGCCCGCTGGAGTGGCTGGCCGATCAGGCGAAGGCCGATTCGGTGGTGGCTGTCGATGGCGCCGTACTGGCGGTCGCGTCTTCGCGAACGCTGGCCAGCAATCTCTATGCGCGTGGTGCGCGGCTGCGTACGGACCTGGATCCGCTGACCCAGCTCTGGACCGATCGCCCGGCCTTGCCGATCCAGGCAATTTATGAGCACGTCGCTCCCCAGGCCACTCAAGAGCGGGGCGAGAAGCTCGCGCGGCTGCGCAGCGTGATGGCGGAGCGGGGCGCCGACTGGCATTTCCTGGCCACGCTGGACGACATTGCCTGGCTGTTCAACCTGCGAGGCGAAGACGTTTCCTACAATCCAGTGTTCATTTCCTTTGCGCTGATCGGGCCTGACAGCGTCAGCCTGTTCGTTGCACCCGAGAAGGTCAGCGCCGAGCTGCGCAGCACGCTCGAAGGCGAAGGCATCACCCTGCGCGAATACACCGGCATCGGCGCTGCGCTGCGCGAAGTGCCGCGCGATGCGCGCTTGCTGGTCGATCCCGCGCGGGTGACCTGTGGGCTGCTCGATTACCTGCCCAGCGAGGTGACGCTGGTGGAAGGGCTGAACCCGACCACGCTGTTCAAGTCGCAGAAAAGTGAATCTGATGCACAGCACATTCGCCAGGCCATGGAACAGGACGGCGCGGCCTTGTGCGAATTCTTCGCCTGGCTGGATTCGGCACTGGGCCATGAGCCGGTCAGCGAGCTGACCATCGATGACAAACTGAGCGCCGCACGGGCCCGACGTCCCGGCTATGTTTCCCAGAGTTTCGCGACCATTGCAGGCTTCAATGGCAACGGCGCCATGCCGCATTACCGCGCCACCGAAGAAGAGCACGCGCAGATCGAAGGCGACGGGCTGTTGCTGATCGACTCCGGCGGCCAGTACCTGGGTGGTACCACCGACATCACGCGGATGGTCCCGGTGGGCACGCCGACCGCCGAGCAGAAGCGCGACTGCACCCGTGTTCTCAAGGGTGTTATTGCACTGTCCCGTGCTCAGTTCCCGCGCGGGATTCTCTCGCCGCTGCTGGACGCCATCGCCCGGGCGCCAATCTGGGCCGAAGGCGTGAACTACGGGCATGGCACCGGCCACGGCGTGGGCTATTTTCTCAACGTGCACGAAGGTCCTCAGGTGATCGCCTACCAGGCCCCGGCCACGCCGCAGACGGCCATGCAGCCGGGGATGATCACCTCAATCGAACCGGGTACCTACCGTCCGGGGCAGTGGGGCGTGCGCATCGAAAACCTGGTGATCAACCAGCACGCGGGCAAGACCGAGTTTGGTGAGTTTCTCAAATTCGAAACCCTGACCTTGTGCCCGATCGACACGCGTTGTCTGGAAACGGGCTTGTTGACGCAGGAAGAGCGCGAGTGGCTCAACGGCTATCACGCCCAGGTCAGAACCCGTCTGAGCCCGCTGGTGGAAGGCGCCGCTTTGGCCTGGCTGGAAACCCGCACGGCGGCTGTATGAAGAATCGCCGCTGTCTGTAAGGTGGCGGCTTGCAGTGATCCTGACCTGTCGTGAGTGCAGGTCAGGATTGTTTCATCGGATCAGGGCTGCGGTTTTTTGCAGACGATGATCATGCTGCGGCTGGTGTAGCCGGCAGGATTAAGGCCTAGCGGGAAATCCCCCGGATCCTCATCGACGTCGTTCGATTTGGCGATGACCCGATACTGGCGCGACTCACAGGAGTCGGTCGCCATCTGATAGCACTTGTCCCAGGAAGAAGAAAGGCCGGAGCAGTTGATGTGCAGGCCCCGCTTGCTCTTGACTGGCTTGGAGGTGGCCGCGCATCCGGTCATGACCACCATTGCCAGTATTATTGAAATGTACTTCATTCACTTCCTTACCTGACCGGGCTTTTCCCGTTCAGTCTCTAGCCTGAATTCGCGCAGCTTACCTGAAGCCAACAGCCATGCCCTTCCGGGTGCAATCCACAAGGTGGAGAAGGGCTCGGGTGTAAACATGGCGCAACGGCGTTACAAATGCTAGTGACATCGTGTAACGAAGGCAAAATACCCGGTCAGTCTGCAGGTACCAGAGCGGCCGGTTCCGGCTTGGTCGTCAGTGTCGCGCCAATGGAGGCAACGATGATTGCGCCGATGGCCAGCCATTGCGTCAGCGACAGCGTCTCGTGCAGGAAGGTCAGGCCCATCAGCGCGCCGATAGCCGGCTCCATGCTCATCAGGGTTCCGAAGGTGCGGGCCGGCATGCGGGTCAGGGCAATCATTTCCAGGGTGTAGGGCAGCGCGGTGGAAAGGATCGCGACGCCCAAGGCGATGGGAATCAGTGCGGGGTCCAGCAATGCCATGCCGGCGTGGGCAGCGCCCAGCGGTGCGATGAAGATCGCAGCGATGACCACGCCCAACGCGGCGGTCTGTACGCCGTGGTCGGCACCGGCCTTTTGCCCGAACAGAATGTAGGCGGCCCAACAGACACCGGCGCCAAGTGCATACAGGGCGCCTGTCAGATCCAGGCTGTCTGCCTGGCCCATGGGAATCAGCAAGGCCAGGCCCGTAACGGCCAGGGCGATCCAGATGAAGTCGGTGATCTTGCGTGAATGCAGCAACGCAACGGCCAAGGGGCCTGTGAATTCCAGCGCCACGCCGATGCCCAGCGGAATGGTGCGAATAGCCATATAGAAGAGGAAGTTCATCCCGCCCAGGGCGATGCCATATATAAGCACCGATTTCATCGAGCTGGCGGTGAACGTGGTTCGCCACGGGCGCAGAATCAGGACCATCAGAATGCTGGCAAACACCAGGCGCAAGGTGGTGGTGCCTTGGGCGCCTACAGCGGGGAAGAGCGACTTGGCCAGCGAGGCGCCGCTTTGTATCGACACCATGGCGATCAACAGCAGGCCCACGGGGATGACGACCGAGGCCAGGCTGCGTTGTTTTGCGTTCATTGTTTTTCCAGGAGTTCACATCAGAAAGGCAGTAAGCGTTCATTTTGCTGAAAAATGGTGACATGAGCAATATAATGCTCAATACGTATCCTGAAACCTGTTTTGCG